>JBBRXQ010000152.1:0-6067 GCA_038238515.1 Sphingomonadales bacterium
ACGGCATTGAGTCTTCGGCCAGGCGATCGCGCAGAATCCGCCGCCCGGTCGCCCATGTGGTGAGCATCAGGAATGCCACCGCCGCCACGGCTAACGGAAACCAGCCGCCATCGGGAATTTTGATGAGGTTAGACGCAAAGTACGCGCCATCAACCAAGAGGAACACGCCCGTAGCCAGCCCGGCGATCACCGGCGGCCACTTCCACACGGCGAACGAGAGCACGCCCAGCATCAGCGCGGTGATGAACATCGTGCCCGTCACCGCGATGCCATAAGCCGATGCGAGGTTGCTCGAACTGCGAAAACCGAGCACCACCATCACCACAAGGATGAGCAAACCCCAGTTGACCAAGGGCACGTAAATCTGCCCCGCCGCGCTGGCGCTGGTGTGGAGGATGCGCAGGCGCGGCAGGAAGCCCAGCTGAACCGCCTGCTGCGCCACCGAGAACGCGCCCGAGATCACCGCTTGACTGGCAATGATCGTGGCCAATGTGGCGAGCAACACCAGCGGTAGCCGCGCCCAATCTGGAGCCATCAGGAAAAATGGGTTTTGCGCCATCGCCGGATCGCGCAGCATCAGCGCAGCTTGGCCGAGATAGTTGAGCAACAGGCATGGGAAAGCCACCCACAACCACGCCACCATGATCGCGCGGCGGCCAAAATGCCCCATGTCGGCATAAAGCGCTTCGGCCCCGGTCACTGCCAGCACCACCGAACCGAGCGCGAGAAACGCGAGCATCGGGTCCAGCGCAAAGAAGTTAAATGCATATGCGGGGTTCAGCGCAAACAAAACCTCTGGTGCATGTGTGATACCGTTTATCCCGAGCACCGCGAGCACCGCAAAATAGACCAGCATCACCGGGCCAAACAGCTTGCCCATCGCCGCTGTGCCGCGTGATTGGATCGCAAACAGGCCGATCAAGATCACCACCGAGATCGGCAGCACCAGCTGAGCGAACGCCGGGTGGACAACGGTTAGTCCCTCGACTGCAGAGAGCACCGATACCGCCGGAGTGAGAATGGCGTCGCCAAAGAACAGCGATGTAGCAATCAGGCCGAGCATAACCATCGGTCCACTCCAGCGCGATTCGCCCAATTGACGGCGCAGCAACGCCAAAAGTGCCAGACTGCCGCCTTCGCCCTTGTTGTCTGCGCGCAGAATGATGATTACATATTTGACTGTAACGATCAGCATCATCGTCCAGAAAATCAGCGATATCACGCCAAAGATATGCGGCTGATCCACTGCCAGCGGGTGGCGACCGACAAAGCTTTCTCTCAGCGAATAGAGCGGCGAAGTGCCGATATCGCCAAAGACCACGCCAATCGCCCCGACCGATAGTGTGGCTAAGCTTTCGGCGTTGGGCTCCGTTGGAGCAGCACTATCCGCATCAGCGATGGAATCGGAATGAGTCGTAGGATGCAACATTTCCGCGCGTTTACGCTTCTTACTTCGCAACTGCGAGAAAATTCAGCGTGCCAAAACAATGGGCAGCAAGGGCAATCGCCCTCAGAATCGTGCCATTCCGCAAGGCGCTTACGGTGCCTTTGCAGGCTCGCTTTCGGGTTTGATTTCGAGCAGCTTGACCGGCGGTGTCGTGCGCTGTCCCGCTGGATCGCGAATGGCGCGCCGACCTGTGGCCTCTGGCAATGGCATGCCATCAATCACGCGCAAAATCGGCGTTAGCAGCGGAATGTCGCCGCGATGCCTCACTTTGCGGAAATGGCGCAGCGGATCGTAGCTATCATCATCGGGGAGCAGCCACGATTGCTCAAGCGCGCCAGCCGCTGACATCACTCGCGCTTTTGCAATGTAGGCCGAGGCAATGGCATTGTTGTAATTGCCGCGCGCAAGTAGCAATTCGCGCGCCAGATCGAGCACATCAAGCGTGGTTCGCAGCCCGGCGCGTTCTTGCAACAGTGCCCCGTCATAGGCTTTCCGCGCCGAGTTTACCGCAGCTGCAAAGCGCTCGATTGCGGCTTGTTGCGCCTGCCAGTCATTCCAAAACGAGGCGAGCGTTGCCCGGTTTTCGCGCAGCGACGCATCGAGCAGCCGCCAATCGGAATCGTTCGCAGCAGCGGCTTCGCCAACGCGCGCTTGCAGCAGGCCGCTTTGAAACAGTGGCCCAGAGATCACGACCCGGCCGCGCACATCGGTCTGGCGCAAGAGGTCGGTGTAAGGCGTGCGCGTGCCATAAACCGCGGTGCCTTGAAATTCGACACGCGGCAACATCGCCGCCTTGGTGGCCGAAAGGCTGGCGCGTGAGACTTGTTCGCGGGCCTGCGCGGCGAGTACAATCGGGCTGTGCGCCTGCGCATAAACGTATGCATCCTCGAGCGAGCTCATCGGAAGTTGCAGTGGATTGGGCGCCGCCAATTGTCCTGCGGGCACCCCCACCATGCGCAAAAAGGTGGCTTCGCTCGATGCCGCATCGCGCTGCGCCACGAAAACTTGCGCGCGCCCAAGCTCCACCCGCGTTTCAACCTGTTGAACATCGGTCGACGTCACTTCGCGCACGACAAGCCTGGCCCGGTTGTCTGATAGCTCGCTCTCCAGCGTATTAAGATTGTCCTGCGCGATGCCCACGCTGGCGCGGTCGCGGAGCAGGCCGACATAGGCCGCGATTGCATCAAGCAGTGCCTGCTGCTCGGCAGAGCGCAACACTTGGCGCTGAAAGCTGAGCTGGGCATTCGCGATGTTTTCTTGGGCAGCATTGCGGCCAAACGTAAACAGCGGTTGAGTCAGGATCGCTTGCGCGGTTGAACTATAGCCGCGGTTGACAATATCGCGGCCCGCCAGCTGATCTAGTTGAGTGAACTGGAATGAGTAATCCGCCTGGTAATTTATCGTTGGTCCAAAAGCCGCGCGCGCCTGCGGCACCCGGTAATCGACGCTGCGCAATTGGGCGCGCTGGGCCAGCAGTGCGGGCGTGGTCCAATACGCAAGGCGCAATGCTTCCGCCAGCGCGCTGACCGGTGTGCCACTGGCAGCAAGCGCGGCCACCTCGGGCGGGGTGCCCTCGGGCAATTCGGGACGGAACCGCAGTCCATCTGCGGCTGGATCGCCGCCGCTGGCTGACGAATCTTGGCCGAGTGCTTCCTCGCTTGGCGCTTCAGGCGGCCCCATCACCGGAGCGCTCTCTTGCGCGAAAGCTGGCGCAGATGAGGTTATGGCCGCATTGGCCAGCAACAGACAAATGGCAATCCGGCGCATCGCGATGCTCGCTCAATTATCGCGGAACGAGCGATTGAACTGATCGCTGAGCGGCTTGGTGGCATAGGACAAGAGCGAGCGGCTGCCGGTCTCGATATAGACCTCAGCGGGCATGCCACTGCGCAGCTCCAGCCCCGCCGTCTGCACGGCGGATTGATCCACCTGAATGCGTGCGGTGTAAAACGATTGTCTGGTTTCAGGATGCTCGGTGCGATCAGATGCGACATAGACCACTTTGCCCGGAATTTCGGGTGAAGTGGCCCGATTGAATGAGGAGAAGCGGACCCGCGCCTTTTGCGAACGGCGCACCTGGTCGATGTCGGCGGGGCTGATCATCGCCTCAACGATCATGCCGTCTTTATCGGGCACAATCTCCATGATCGGTTCGGCAGGGCGAACCACGTCGCCGATCGCGGCGAAGGCAATTTTTTCAATCGTGCCCGAATATGGCGCGCGGATTTCGCTGCGGCCTTGCTGGTCGGAGGCGGCAACGCTGCGCATTTGTTGCTGGTTAAGCGAACCATTCACTTGCGCCAGATCGTTGCCCGCCTGCAAGCGCCGCGTTTGCGTAAGCTGGATCGATTGTTCCTGCGCTTCAGTTATTTTGGCGCGGGCTTGCGCAATTTGCGCCCGCAGCGAGCCTACATTGCCCTCCAGATCGACCGCGGTGCGCTCAAGCTGGTTCAGCCGGTTGATCGTAACCAGCTGCTTGTCCCATAGCTCTTTCACGCCTTGTCGTTCGGGCTCGATCAGGCGGCGCTGTTCTTTCAGCGCGGCAATCTGTCCCTCAAACCCTTTGATTTCTTCGTTGTATTGCGTGATCCGGGCCGCCAGCTGCGCGCGGATCTCGCGCTCTTCAAATTGGCGCATGCCAAACATGTGCTGCTCGTCAGCGATCGCCTTGCGCGCGCTGGAGTTGCTGCTGCCGGTTAGCTGGGCTGGCCACTGGATTGCGGCGTTCCCCATCCGCTCGGCTTCAAGCCGCGCGCGCTGCGCCATTAATTGCTCAACGCTCAAATTGGAAAAGTTTGCATCGGCACCCGTCACATTGTCATCAAGCTGCATCAGCAACTGGCCTTGCTCAACATGCTGGCCGTTCTTGACGAAAATCTGCGCGATCACGCCGCCGCTGGGGTGCGCGATGCGTTTCACCCGCGATTCAACGCCGACCGAACCGCCACCGATCACCGCGCCGCCGATAGGCACCACCGCCGCCAGCACGAACAGCGCCAGCAGCATTCCGCCCACTGTGAGCAGCAAGCGCTGCAAAAGCACCGGTGCCTGCGCCTTGTCCCCGCCCTCTTCGGCCAGCACGGGTAGGATCTGCCGAATGGGATCGGCAAACTTTACCGGCATGTTCATGAAACCGTCCCTCGCGCTTTAGCATCAGCGCCTTTGCTCACCACGCGGCCCGGATCGGCTTGAGGCTGCATGCGCTGCAGCACTTCATCGCGTGGGCCGAAATCGGCAAGGCGGCCGCTATTAATCACCGCCATGTGCGTTGCAGGGCCAAGCGTTGCAGGTCGATGCGTAATCATGATGACAATGCCGCCGCGCAACCGCACCCCATCGATGGCCAATGCAAGCGCAGTGTCGCCCACCGCATCGAGGTTGGAATTTGCCTCATCCAGCACGAGCAGGAACGGATCGCCATAGAGCGCGCGGGCAAGGCCAATGCGTTGGCGTTGGCCAGACGATAGCTCGACCGCGCCCGCTGTGACCATCGTTTCATAGCCATCGGGCAATGCCAGGATGACCTCGTGCATCCCCGCCGCGCGCGCTGCGCCCACCACGGCTTCGGAGGTGGAATCGGGATCAAAGCGCGCAATGTTCTCGCCGATCGTGCCATCCATCAGGTCGACCGTTTGCGGCACATAGCCAAAAAAGCTGCCCAGCGTTGCCGCGTCCCATTGGTCCAAAGTCGCGCCGTCGATCCGCACCTCGCCGCGATTGGGCGTCCAGATGCCCAGGATCGCGCGTACCAGCGTGGTTTTACCCGCCGCGCTTGGCCCAACGACCGCCAGTACCTGCCCGGGGGTAAGCGTGAACGACACGCCCGAAAGCGTGAAGCGCTGCGTGCCCGGCGGCGCCACCCAGATGTCGCGCAGCGATAGCTCGTGAACCGGCCGTGCCAGCGCGACTTGGCGTGCGGGCGGTTTGCGGAAGGTCGCGATACCTTGGATCAGGCGGACCCAGCCGGTGCGCGCCGCAACCAAACCCTTCCAGTTGGCGATCGCCATGTCGACCGGGGCAAGCGCGCGGCCCGAAAGCACAGAGGAGGCCAGAATGACGCCGCCGCTGGCTTGCCCATCAATTACCAGCAACGCGCCCACTGTGAGGATTAGCGATTGGAGCAACATGCGAAACGAGCGGCTCGCGCCGCCCAGTCGGGAAACGGTGCGCGATAGAAACGATTGCGCCTCGATAAAGCTGGTTTCCCAGCCCGCCGTGCGCGCGACCAGCCGATCCTGCATTCCCATCGCCAGCGCCGATTCGGCAAAGCGAATCTCTGAAAGCGCAGCAGCAGAGCGTCGCCCGGTAATGTTGGCAAGCTCGCGCGAACCAGTCTGCGTGCGGCGGTTGGACCAGAGCGCCAGTCCGGTCATGATGATCACACCAACCAGCGCGGTAAGGCCCAAGGCCCAATGCAGCACCGTTAGCACGATCAGAAACGCGATCACCCACGGCAAATCGATCAGCGCGACCGGGCCTTGCCCAGCCAGAAACGAATGGATCGAATCGAGATCGCGCGTAAACTGAAGTCCGTCGCTCTTGTCATTACCCGCGCGCAGCGGACGGGTGACGGTGGCGTAATGCACCGCTTCAAACAGATCATCATGCACACCATTGGCT
>JBBRXQ010000153.1:0-5953 GCA_038238515.1 Sphingomonadales bacterium
CCGCCCACTGTGCCGGATCAGCCAAAGCACCCCCGCCCAGTTCTTCCTGCTCATCGATCAGGATCACCCGACCGCCTGTCGCCGTCGCTTCGCGCGCCGCTGCAATTCCTGCTGGGCCAGCGCCGATCACGAGCACATCGCAATGCGCAAATGTCGCGCCGTAATGATCCGGATCGCGCGTCACCGGGCTTTCGCCAAGCCCCGCCAGCCGGCGGATTACCGGCTCATACAGTTTTTCCCATGCCGAACGCGGCCACATGAATGTCTTGTTGTAAAATCCCGCCGGGAAAAATGCGTTCAGCTTGTCATTCACCGCCATGAAATCGGTGCGCAGCGAAGGAAACCGGTTTTGGCTCTTGGCCTCCAGCCCTGCATGGAGCGGCACCGATGGTGCGCGCAAATTGGGCGTCATCCGCCCCGGCCCGCGCTCCACCGTCACCAGCGCATTGGGCTCTTCGCTGCCCATGCCCAAAATCCCGCGCGGGCGATGATATTTGAACGAGCGCCCCACCAACATCACCCCGTCCGCCAGAAGCGCCGAGGCAAGGCAATCGCCCTCCATCCCGGCATAGGCCTTGCCGTCAAACGTGAACGATAGCATCGCCGCGCGGTTTACCCGCCCACCGCTGGCCAGCCGGTATCCGCTCATCGTGCGGGCTCCCCGGCCTTGTATGTTGTTTCAAACCGGTCAGTCACCGTATCGCGCACCGCGTTGAAAAAGCGCCCGCAGCCGTGGATATGCCGCCAGCGCTCATGATGCCGCCCGCGCGGATTGCGGCGGATATAAAGGAACTCTTCCCACTCTGCGTCGGAATAAGTCGAAGGGTCGCTGGGCCGCGCAATGTGCGCCTGCCCGCCATGGGCAAATTCCACCTCGGGGCGATCTTCTTCGCAATAAGGGCAATGAATCAACAGCATATCAGGTCTTCTTAATGCGCAACGGCAGCCGCAGCCGCCTCATCAATCAGGCGGCCATTGCGGAATCGGTCGAGATTATACGGCGCGTTGATCCGGTGCGGCGCATCGTGCGCAATGGTATAGGCAAGCAAGTCCGCCGCGCCCGGCGTCGCCTTAAACCCGCCCGTGCCCCAGCCGCAATTGACATAAAGCCCCGGCACCGGGGTCTTAGCGAGGATCGGCGAACGATCAGGCGTTACATCCACAATCCCGCCCCACGTGCGCAGCATCCGCATCCGCGTAAAGATCGGGAAAATCTCGCAAATTGCCGCCAGCGTATGCTCGATGATGTGAAACGCGCCGCGCTGTGAATAGCTGGTATATTGATCGGTGCCCGCGCCAATCACCAGCTCGCCCTTGTCCGACTGGCTCATATAAGCGTGCACCGTGTTCGACATGACAACGCACGGAAAAATCGGCTTCACCGGCTCAGAAACGAGCGCTTGCAATGGATAGCTCTCCAGCGGAAACTGCAAGCCCGCCATTTGCATCACCACCGAGGTATTGCCCGCCGCCGAAACGCCGATCTTCTTCGCCCCGATAAATCCGCGCTCGGTCTCCACGCCTTCCACCGCGCCATCCGCGCCGCGCCGAATGCCCGTCACTGCACAGTTCTGGATGATATCCACGCCCAGCGCCGCCGCCGCGCGCGCATAGCCCCAGGCCACGCTGTCATGCCGCGCTGTGCCCCCGCGCCGCTGCAATGCGCCGCCCAGCACCGGATGGCGCGCATTGGGCGAAATATCGAGCGGCGGGCAGTATGCTTTGCATTCTTCCGCGCTCAGCCACTCGTTATCCACCCCGTTCAGCCGGTTGGCATGGATATGGCGCTTAGAGCTCTGCACATCATGCACATTGTGCGCCAGCATCAGCACGCCGCGCTTGGAATACATGATGTTGTAATTCAGCTCCCGGCTCAGCCCATCCCACATCTTGACCGCGTGATCATAAAGATGCGCGCTCTCATCATAGAGATAGTTTGAGCGGATGATCGTGGTGTTGCGCCCGGTATTGCCGCCGCCCAGCCAGCCTTTTTCGATCACCGCCACATTGGTGATGCCGTATTTGCTGGCGAGATAATAAGCCGCGCCCAGCCCATGCCCGCCCGCGCCAATGATAATCGCATCATACGCCGCCTTGGGCGCTTTATCCGGCCAATGCTCAGGCCATCCCTGATGCCCGCGAAAGGCCTCGCCGATCAGGTTGAAACCAGAAAAACGCTTCATCGCGTTGCCCCCTCAAGCGCGGCCTTTGAAGCTTTAACGTAAAACGTCTTGAACGCGTCAACCAGCTTCTCTTCCACCGAATACATGCCTGGGCGATAGCCATTGCCCTTAATCCCGGCGTGGTTGATTGCGGAAAAATGGGCATCCTGCGCATTGGTCGCGCGCCATACGGCGGTCAGATTGGCCGGATCATAATCCACACCTTCCACCGCATCCTCGTGCACCAGCCACGTCGTGCGCAGCAAAGTGCGATCAGGCCCCAGCGGCGTTAGCGAAAACGTCACCACATGATCGCAGCAGAAATGGTGCCACGAATTGGGCTGGGTCCAAACCGAAAGGCTGGTCGGCTCCTTATCGCCATGCGGCCAGATCATCTTTTTACAGGCGGGCAAGCCATCTAGCGTCTGCGAAACCGCGCCATTGGCCAGTGGTAGCCGGGCCACGCGGTGCCACCAATTGTCCGGAAACTCGATCAGGTCGTAGTAGATGCCCAAAGTTTGCCAATGCGCGCGCTGCTCTGCCAGCATTGCATCGAAGGCGGCATCATCGGCTACATCGTTCGCGCCGTCTTCAGGTAATCCCTTGCCAAAGCCATAGGTTGATAGCGATTTCATCAGCTCAGGATGGCCCGCATCGCAGTGATAGCACTCGCGGTTGTTTTCCATCACCAGCTTCCAATTGGCTGGTTCGATCAAATCGCCCTGCACCGCAACCTTAAGCTTGGTCATGTCGTAAAGACCAATCTGCGCCTCGATATCGGCCTTCACCCGGTCAATCGGCGGCGGATTGTCTGACAAACACAAGAAGAGCAGCCCGCCAATGTTTTCCAGCGCAACCGGGCGCAGGCCATACTCGGCCTTGTTAAATTCAGGCGGCATGTTGCGCGCCGCGAGCAGTTTGCCATCAAGCGCAAAGGTCCATTGGTGATAAGGGCATGTGATCCGAGCAGCCGCCCCCGCTTCAGCGCAAAGCTTTGCACCGCGATGCGTGCAGGTGTTGTGAAACGCGCGAATCTCGCCCTGCTTGTCGCGCACCACGATCACCGAAGTCTCGCCCAGCTCGAAGAGAAACTGGTCGCCCGGGTTCTTCACATGCGCGATGGTGCAGGCATAAAGCCACACCGACTTAAGCATCACCTCGGTATCAAACCGGTAAGCTTCCTCGCTCACATAAAGGTTCTGCGGCAGCGTAAAACCCAAACGGGTCCGCGCCAAGCTCTCGGCAATCGCATCAAAATGCAACATGGGTTCAGCTCCGCAGCGCATTGTTGTCAGGATCAAATGGCGAATCCGCGATAATCACCGCGCGGTGCGTCTTGCCCAGAATTGTTATCTCAAGCGCGGTGCCAATTGCGGCATGCTCAGGGCCCACCATCGCCAGCGCCAGACTTTTGCCGCAGCGCCAGCCATACCCGCCCGATGTCGCCCTGCCCACCAGCACGCCATCACGCATGATCGGCTCAGACCCGCGCGCATCGGCATCGGTTACATCCATCACCTCCAGCGTGACAAACTGCCACTTCAGCCCCGCCGCCTGCCGCGCGAGCAATCCCTCGCGGCCATGGAACGCTGGCTTCTTGAAACTGACAAAGCGGTCCAGCCCAGATTCCAGCGCGGCATATTCGGTCGAAAGCTCGCGCGGGATCAACTTGTAGCTCTTTTCAATCGCCATCGCGGTCATCGCGCGGATGCCAAACGGCTTGATCTCATGCGCCGCGCCCGCCGCCATGATCTGATCGAAGATATAATTCTGCAACTCAATCGGATGGTGGATTTCCCAGCCCAGTTCGCCAATGAAATTCACCCGCAGCGCATCCACTTTGGCCGCGCCCAGCGAAATCGTCTTGCCCGTGAGCCAAGGAAACGCCTCGTGCGCCAGATCGGTCCGCGTCAGCGATCGCAGCACCTCGCGCGCTTTCGGCCCGGCCAGCACCAGCACACCCATCGCTGTGGTCAGCCGCTCAAACCGCACCGAGCCATCGCTCGGCAGCGCCTTCACCAGATAGTCATGGTCATGCCGCTCCAGCGCGCCAGCCGAAACCAAATAATAGCTCTGCGCGCCTTTCTTATAAACGGTGAACTCAGCGCGCACGCCGCCGTCTTTGGTCAGCAGGTACGACAACGAGAGCTTGCCCAGCTTCTTGGGCACCACATTGCTGAGCAAACCATTCAGCCAGTCTTCCGCGCCCGGCCCCGAAATCAGGCATTTGGCGAAGGCCGACATATCCTGCAGCCCCACATGCTTGGTCACATGCTGGCATTCCGCGCCCACGAAATCGAAATAGTTCGAACGGCGGAACGACCACTTCTCGCGGATCGGCTCGCCCTCCACCACGGCAGGATGATTGTCGCGCAAGATCACATCGGGCTTGCCCAAGTCCGCTTCGCTCAGCGCATAGCCTTCGGGCACAAAGAAATTGGGCCGCTCCCAGCCAAATACGCTCCCAAACACCGCGCCCAGCGCCTTCATCCGATCGTAGCACGGCGTCCGGCGCAGCGGCCGCGCCGCCTCGCGCTCCTCATCGGGATAGTGCACGGTGAAGACCTTGGCATAGGCCTCCTCGTTCTTGCGTACGAGATAGCCTTCGCCTGCATAATCGCCATAGCGGCGCGGATCGACACCCATCATGTCGATCGTCGGTTCGCCCTCCACGATCCAATGCGCCAGCTGCCAGCCCGCGCCGCCCGCCGCCGTAATGCCAAAGCTGTGCCCTTCATTAAGCCACAAGTTCTTGCGGTCCCACGCCGGGCCAACAATCGGCGAACCATCGGGGGTATAGGCAATCGCGCCGTTATACACTTTCTTCACGCCCACTTCGCCAAACGCAGGCACCCGCGCCATCGCCGAGAGAATATACGGCTCCAGCCGGTCCAGCGCGTCGGGGAACAGCTCATATTCGCTATTGGCCGCCGGGCCATCCAGATAGCACGCGGGCGCGCCCACTTCATATGGCCCCAGCAGCAGGCCGCCCGCTTCCTCGCGCATATACCAGCTCGCATCGGATTCGCGCAGCACGCCCATTTCAGGCAGCCCCTTCGCGCGGCGCTCCATGATCGCGGGGTGCTGCTCGGTCACGATATATTGATGCTCAACCGGCACCACCGGAATATCGAGCCCAACCATCGCGCCCGTTTGTCGCGCAAAGCTGCCCGTGGCGAACACGACATGCTCGGCGGTGATCTCGCCCTGATCGGTGGTCACGATCCATTCGCCGTTGGCCTTCTGAACCACTCCGGTCACCGCCGTGTTGCGATAAATCGTCGCGCCGCGCTGCCGCGCACCCTTGGCCAGCGCCTGCGTCAAATCGGCGGGCTGGATATAGCCATCGCCGGGATGCTGGATCGCGCCGATCACGTTCTGCATCTCGGCCAATGGCCAGATCGCCTTGATCTCATCCGGCGTCAGGAAATTGACCTCGACGCCGATCGTCTTGGCCACGCCAGCGTAATACAAATACTCGTCCATCCGGTCGCGCGTCGTCGCCAGCCGGATGTTGCTCACCTTGGAAAAGCCAACCGAAAGCTCGGTCTCGGCCTCCAGTGTGGGATAAAAATCGACCGAATACTGGTGCAGCTTGCCCGCCGAATAGCTCATGTTAAACAGCGGCATCAGCCCGGCGGCATGCCATGTTGAGCCCGAGGTCAGCTCCTTGCGCTCGATCAGCACAACATCAGACCAGCCCATCTTGGCCAGATGATAAAGCGTGCCTACGCCAACCACACCGCCACCGATAACCACTACGCGCGCCGTCGTCTTCATAATGCCACTCG
>JBBRXQ010000154.1:0-5937 GCA_038238515.1 Sphingomonadales bacterium
GACGCTTTGCTCGCTGGCCGCCCGATTCATCAACCAATCGCCAAGAACTCGCAGATCGATGCTGCGTTTGATTCGATCACCTATGGCAAGGGCGGCCATGTGGTCGCGATGATCGCGGCCTTTATGGGCGACACCAAGTTCCGCGACGGCGTGCGCGGCTACATGGCCAAGTACAAATATGGCAACGCTACCAGCGCCGATTTCTTTACCGCGATGGCCGCAGCCTCAGGCGATGCACGGATTCTGCCCGCGATGCAGAGCTTTACTGATCAGCAGGGTGTTCCGCTGGTTACCTTTGCCCGCGCGACCGCTGGTAAGGCGGGGGCTGGCAAATGGAAAGTTACGCAAAGCCGCTACGTCCGCCTCGGCACCACTGGTCCGGCAACGAAGTGGGGTATTCCGCTATGCCTGAGACAGGGCGGCGAGCGCCAGTGCACGCTGATGACCGAAAAGACGGTCAGCGTGACAATGGGCGGTAAAGGGCCGTTGGTTCCCAATGCGGGCGGCACTGGTTATTATCGGTTTGAATTGCCTACCAAGGATTGGGACGCGCTGATTGCGGCCACTCCCTCGCTGCCAAGCGGCGAAGCGCTCGCGGTGTCTGACAGCCTCAGCGCCAGCTTTTACGCGGGCCGCGCGAGCGCCGTTCAGGTGATCGCGGGGGCGCGTGCGCTCGCCGCAAATCCCGATAGCTACGCCAACGGCGATGCCACCGGGCTGCTTCAGTCGATGGTCCGGCGCGGGGTGATCGCGGCCAACGCCAAGCCAAAGATCGAGGCCTTCGTTGATCAGATCTATGCTCCGCGCTTGAAAGCACTGGGCTTTGATCCGCGCGCTGGCGCGCATGCGGCAGACGATGCGGAAAAGCAGCAAACCAGAACGCAGCTCGTCGAATTGCTGGCCTCGGTCGCCAAAGACATGCCGCTCCGCAGCCAGCTAGCCAGCGCGGTGGACGCCTATTTGGCCGGCGATACCAATGCACTCGATGCGGCGTTTTTCGGACCGGCCCTTGATGCTTGGCTTGGCGCGAAAAAGCTCGATGGTGCCAAGCTGCTGATTGATAAGGCGCTCGCTTCGGAAGACCCGGTCTTTCGCCCCGCAGCGCTGGGAGCAGTGGCCTCCAGTGGCAATTTGCCAACCGCGCAGTGGCTCTTGAACTCGCCCAAAGATAAGCGGGTGCGTCCATCTGAATGGCAAGGCTTTGTCAGCGGTGTCATGGTTGATCCAGATACGCGCGATTGGGGTTTTGGTTGGCTTAAGCTGCACCTTGATGAACTGCTTGCCGGCAACGGCGGCATTTTCTTCAATTCGGGTCTGCCGCGTTTGCTGAGCACATTCTGCTCGGTGGCCGTGGCCGACGATATCGTGGCGCTCCGCAGCAAGTTTGCCAAAAAATCGGGCGCGCTTGAGTTAGAGCGCACCATCGAGCGCGTGCGCTCTTGCGGTAAATTAAAAGATGCGCGCGGAGCTGAACTCACCGCAGCGGTTGCTCGCCTGAAGTAAGTGTTGTCCTAAATCGGAGCGGCGGTGAGGCGCATAGCCTCGCCGCCACTCCGATTGCCAGACATTTGCGTTAAAGGGGCGTGCAGGCCGCCTCAAGCCAAACCCGGTCATCGCCAGTGAGTTGCGGTGCCAGCAGCGCTAGCGTTTGCGCATGATAGCCATTCCACCAGTCGCGCTCCGCAGGTGTCAGCAGCGCGGGTTCGACCAGTGCGGTATCGATGGGCACGAAGCTGAGCGTTTCGAAACCAAAGAAATCGCCCTCCGCGCCCGCGATGGTGCGCTTTTCAACCAGCACCAGATTTTCGATGCGGATGCCGTAGTCGCCTGATTTGTAGTAACCTGGCTCGTTTGAAATGATCATGCCCGGGAGTAGCTCTTGCTCGGTTCCCGCTTGTCCGCCAGCGGACTTAGCAATTCGCTGCGGGCCTTCGTGGACATTCAGGAAGCTGCCGACACCGTGCCCAGTGCCATGCGCATAATCGAGCCCGGCTGCCCACAGATGCTGGCGCGCAAAGCTATCGAGCTGGCTGCCGCGCGTGCCGCGGGGAAATATAGCTGTGGCCAGCGCGATGTGTCCTTTGAGCACGCGGGTAAAGCGGTCGCGTGCTTCAGCCGAAGGTGCGCCGGGGCCAATCCAGACAGTGCGGGTGATATCGGTAGTGCCATCGAGATATTGCCCGCCCGAATCGACCAGATAGACGCTGCCCGGATCGATCGCGCGGTTCGATGCCTCATCCACTTTGTAATGCGGGATCGCTGCATTTGGACCCGCGCCCGAAATCGTATCAAACGACAGATCGCGCAAACATCCGGTCTTCTCGCGTTCGCGCTGAAGCTGCGCCGCTGCCGACAGCTCTGTTTGCCCGCCCTGCGGCGCGGCTTCGCTGAGCCAGCGCAAAAAACGCGAGACAGCCGCGCCGTCGCGCGCCTGCGCCGCGCGGTGGCCCGCCTGCTCGACCGGGTTTTTGAGCGCCTTGGGCAGAATCGTAGGGTCGGTGAGCGGCACGCAGGTCGCGCCGCCAGCTTCCAGTGCGGCAAAGATCGCGGCCACCGCGCGTTCGGGATCGACCGCAACCCTTTTGCCCGCCAACGCCTGCAAAGCGGGCACAAACGCGGCGCGATCGTGCACCCGCACGGCATTGCCCAGATGCGCGGTCAATTCGGGTGTGACTTTTTCGGGCGCGATAAACAGATCGGCGGTGCTATCGGCATGCGCAATCGCGAACGAGAGCGCGACGGGCGAGTGCTCGACATCGGCCCCGCGCATATTCAGCAGCCAAGCCACCGAATCGAGCGCGGAGACCACCGCGGCATCAAGCCCTTTGGCGCTCAGCCATTCTGCAACCGCAGCGCGCTTTTCGTGCGCTGGCTGGCCCGCGTGCGCATCGCCATGCGCCAGCGCGGGGGCGAGCGAAGGCGCGGGCTGATCCTGCCAGATCGCATCGATCGGATTGGCCGTAACCGCCACCAGCTCAGCGCCGCATGCCTTGAGCGCGCGCGCTGCGCTGTCTGCCCAGCCTTTGCCATGCAGCCACGCGTCGTATCCGATGCGCGCGCCCTGCGGCACATGTTCGCCCAGCCAGCTTGCTACCGAGGTCTGCGGGACGGACTCATACGCATAAAACCGAGCGTCGACCTGATCGCGCACCTGCAAGGTATAGCGCCCATCGGTAAAAATCGCGGCCTCATCCTTTAGCACCACTGCGGTGCCCGCCGAACCGCCAAACCCGGTTAGCCATGCCAGACGCTGCGCATACGTGCCGACATATTCGCTGATATGCTCATCCGATATCGGGATAACGAAACCGTCGAGTTCTTGCCGCGCCAATTCCTTGCGCAGCGCTTCGAGGCGGGCTTCATGCGTGTTCATCAGCATAGCAGTGGTCCTGATCGGTGATTCAGCTTGCGAGCCGCCTTGCGGGTCCGACTGCTTCAACATAGAGCCGCACGATGACGGAAACCACCCCCCAGCCGGGCCAAAGCGCCAAAATTCCCCCAGCATCGCCGCCAATTGCGGCGAAGATACCGCACAGCGTTTCGCATCATGGCATCACCGTGCACGACAATTATGCTTGGCTGCGCGATCCCCACTATCCCGATGTCGCCGATCCGGCGGTTTTGGCGCATCTGGCAGCAGAGAATGCTTGGTTCGAGACGCGGATGGCCCCGCAGCAACCCCTGATCGACACGCTGTTTTCCGAAATGCGCGGGCGGATCAAGGAAGCGGACAGGTCGGTGCCGCAAAAGGACGGCAATTGGCTGTATTGGATCGAATTCGAAGAGGGTGCGGAATACAAGAAGTGGTGGCGCAAACCAGTTTCTGCCGAAGACAATGCGAGCGCGGATGAGCTGATTCTGGACGAAGTTGCGCTGGCGCAGGGCAAGGAGTTCTTCCGGCTGGGCGCGATTTCGGTTTCGAACGACGGCGCGCTGCTCGCGTGGTCGGTCGATGATGATGGATCGGAGCGATATACGGCGCGGATCAAGATCATCGCGACCGGCGAAATGCTGCCTGATGAAATCCCCGAAACGCTGTCGGGCCTGATCTGGGTCGCAGGCGACAAGGGGCTGGTCTACAGCCATGTTAATGACAACTGGCGCACCGATAATGCGCGGCTCCATTGGCTGGGCCAGCCCACCGCCGATGATGCCGAACTCTATCATGAGGATGACGAAGGTTTTCGGGTGTCGGCGGGATTATCGGCTAATGAGGAATGGCTGGTAATCTCAGCCGGTGACCATGAGACCAGCGAAACATGGCTGATCCCGGCTGCGGATCCTCTGGCCGCGCCATTGCTAGTGAAAGCGCGCGAGCCCGGCGTGGAATACGATGTCGACGTGCGCGATGAAGTGCTGTTCATCCACACCAACGATACCCACGAGAATTTCCGCCTTGCCAATGCGGCGCTCGCGCAGCCCGGCGACTGGAGCTCCCTGATCGAGGGCACTGACGAATTTTACCTTACTGGGTTCGAGCTGTTCCGCGATTTCTATGTGATCGAAGGCCGGGTGCGCGGGCTGGATCGGATTGAAGTGCGGTATTATGATGATCCGCTGCGGGTTGAGCCAGTCACGTTCCCCGAAGCGAGCTATGAGGCCAGCCTTGGTGACAATCCGGAATGGGCGGTTGATACGTTGCGGCTTTCCTATGAATCGATGGTCAGCCCGGCTTCGGTTTATGATTACAATGTTGCGACGCGCAGCATGGACCTGCTCAAGGTTCAGGAAATTCCTTCGGGCTACGATGCCGCACTTTACACAACCGAGCGCCTCGAAATTGCCGCGCGCGATGGCACACTGGTGCCAGTCTCGGTGGTTGCCCGCAAAGACCGCGCACCCGGCGGGCCGCTGCATCTTTATGGCTACGGCGCTTATGGCATTGCGATTGGCCCTGGGTTTTCAACCAGCCGCCTCAGCCTGCTCGATCGGGGCTTTGCCTATGCCATCGCGCACGTGCGCGGCGGCGATGATCTGGGCCGCGCTTGGTATAAGGCGGGCAAGCTGGAGCGGCGCACTAACACGTTTAACGATTTCGTCGATGTTGCCCGGGGTTTGATCGCGCAGGGGATCACTGCGCCGGGCAAGATTTCGATCTCAGGGGGATCAGCAGGCGGCGAGCTCATGGGTGCGGTGATCAATTCAGACCCGGCGCTGTTTGGCGCAGTGGTGGCGCAAGTCCCGTTTGTCGATGTGCTGCACACGATGCTTGATGCCGATTTGCCGCTGACCCCGGGCGAATGGCCCGAATGGGGCAATCCGCTGGAGGACAAGGCCGCGTTTGAGCTGATCCTCAGCTATTCGCCTTACGAGCAGGTAGCCGCGCAAGCCTATCCGCCGCTGATGGTAACCGCTGGGCTAAACGATCCGCGCGTAACCTATTGGGAACCGGCCAAATGGGTTGCGCGGCTACGCGAGGTAAAGACCGACAGCAACGCGCTATTGTTTAAGACCAACATGGGAGCGGGGCATGGCGGCAAATCTGGGCGCTTTGAAAGTCTGAAGGAGGCCGCAGAGGAGTTTGCGTTCATCTTGTGGCAAATGGGCGCATAATCAAAAAGGTTAGCCTGTAATTGCAGCGGTCGTCGATCCCTGATCACTTGAAAAGCTAGTGAACTTTTCGCGGACCGTGCGATTGCGGCCATTCCTCTTGGCGTCATAGAGTAGGCGATCACAGTGCGCGCAGAGCGCGGTAAATTCGACCTTGAACGCGGGATTGAGCGTTAACCCGCGATGATCGTGCTCGACCAGCCCCATGCTGGCGGTGACGAGGTGGCCCAGCCCAGGCACATCGGCGGCGACCCTCGTGCTGATGGCGCGGCGATAATTTTCAGCGCGATCAGCAGCATCGGCTCCGCGCAGGAGCAGCAGAAATTCCTCGCCGCCCATGCGCACCGCGCGCGTGTTGGAATCGGTGCCCAGTGCTGTTGCTGCGAC
>JBBRXQ010000155.1:0-5936 GCA_038238515.1 Sphingomonadales bacterium
AGCGTCTTCAGCGGGCTGAGCGAATCACCGAGCGTTCCGCGCCATGCTTGCTTCCATCCGCGCAAGTTGCTCGGGCGTGGCATCGCTCTGAAACTGGGCCTTCCACTCGGCGGCTGGCATGGCGTGGATTGCTTCGCGCGCTGCAGCTTTGCCGAGCCCGGCCCCCGCATCCTCGATCCAATCGGCCAAACAATTGCGGCAAAATCCAGCGAGGCCCATCAACTCGATATTGGGCGCATCATGCCGGTGGCGCAAGTGGCGCACCAATCGGCGAAACGCCGCCGCCGCGACGGCATCGGGGATTTGATCGAGCATATCGGAAGAATTCGTATCCATTGCAATCGTCCTTGGGTTTCAGAGGCGCATAGGCCATAGCCGCCGCGCACTTATAGCGAGGTTTGAGACGTGGCGAAACACGATCCGCGCGGCCGCAAGGTCAAGATACTGGCCACGGTCGGCCCAGCCAGCAGCGCGCCTGAAATGCTCGAAAGGCTTTTCCGCGCCGGGGTCGATGCGTTCCGCGTCAATATGAGCCACGGCGATCACGCAGTTCATGCCGCAACAATCGCTGCGATCCGCGCGCTGGAGAAAAAGGTCAATCGCCCGATCACCGTGCTGTGCGATCTCCAAGGTCCAAAGTTGCGCGTGGGTGCGTTCAAGGATGGCCGCGCGGTGATCCGTCATTCGGGCCACTTCACGCTCGATCGCAATCCTGCGCTTGGCGATGAAACGCGGGTATGTTTGCCGCACCCCGAACTGTTTGGCATTCTCCATGCGGGCCAGCGCCTGCTGATCGATGATGGCAAGCTGCGCCTGCGCGTGATCCGCGCAGATGAGAACGAGATCCTCTGTTCGGCCGAAGTTGGCGGGGTAATTTCGGATCGCAAGGGGGTAAATGTGCCCGATGCGGTGATCCCGGTGCCCGCGCTCACCGAAAAAGACCGCCGCGATCTGGCCTTTGCGGTGAGCCAGCGGGCCGATTGGATCGCGCTTTCGTTTGTCCAGCGGCCCGAAGACGTGGCCGAAGCGCGGCGTCTGCTCGGCGGCCACGGTTCGCTGATGGCCAAGATCGAAAAGCCAGCGGCAATTTCGCGTCTTGATGAGATCCTCGAAATTTCGGACGGGATCATGGTGGCGCGCGGCGACTTGGGGGTCGAGCTAAACCCCGAACAGGTGCCCCCGCTGCAAAAGCGCATTGTCGAGGCTGCGCGGCGGCTGGGCAAGCCGGTGGTGGTGGCCACACAGATGCTCGAGTCGATGATCGAATCGCCCACCCCGACGCGCGCCGAAGTCTCCGATGTCGCCAATGCGGTATATGACGGCGCAGACGCGGTGATGCTCTCGGCCGAAACCGCAGCGGGCGCATGGCCCGAAGAGGCGGTCACGATCATGGACCGTATCGCCAAGGAGGTTGAGGCCGATCCGCGCTATGCCGCGCGCATCCACTTCACCGAAACACTGCCCGATCAAACCACGGCTGATGCGCTGGCGCAGGCTTGCGCCAGCATCGTGCGCACGGTGCCGACAGCGGGGATTATCGTGTTCACCGGATCGGGCTCCACCGCGCGGCGCGTGGCGCGCGAGCGGCCGGGGGTGCCGATGCTGGTGCTCACCCCCTCGGTCACCACCGCGCGCAAGATCGGCTTGCTCTGGGGCGCGCATGCGGTGCCAACCAAGGACATCGGCAGCTTTGAAGAGATGATCGCCAAGGGCAAGCGAATGGCCCTGCGCCACGGTTTTGGCACGGCGGGATCAAGATTGATTGCGCTGGCAGGCGTCCCATTCGGCACCCCTGGCTCGACCAATTTGCTCCACGTGGTAACCCTCGCGGGCGATGAGCTGGATCGCTACACCGGCAACGCGGCGCAGGATTGATCAGTGCTTGATCCGAGTGCTCAGTGCGTCATCGATCAAGATAGGCATATCGCGGGATCACCGCCAGATACGACGTATTAACGCGCGCCAAACAGCGCAGATCCCACGCGGATATGTGTGGCGCTTAGCATCACCGCTGTTTCAAAATCTTCGCTCATCCCCATTGATCGCCCGGCAAGGCCATGATCGTCAGCCAGCTTGGCCATCAGCGCAAAGAATGGCGCGGCCTCGATCCCGGCGGGGGGTACGCACATCAGCCCGATCACCGGCAGCGCCGCTGCGCGCGCCTGCGCCAAAAATGCGGGCAGCTCAGCCAACGCGCAGCCGCCCTTTTGCGCCTCGTCGCCAATGTTAACCTGCACAAACAGCGGTACCTACCGCCCGGCCTTGTCCATCGCCCGGGCCAGCGCAGTCAGCAGCGAGGGCCGGTCGAGCGAGTGGATGCAATCAAACATCCGCACCGCGTCCTCGGCCTTGTTCGATTGTAGTTGGCCGATCAGATGAAGCTCGATCCCGTCATATTCCTCGCGCAGTGCGGGCCATTTCTCCTGCGCCTCCTGCACCCGGTTTTCGCCAAACACGCGGTGCCCTTCCTCGATAAGCGGCACGATTGCCTCCGCCGGTTTGGTCTTCGACACCGCAATCAGCGAAACATCGCCCGGCGCACGGCGCGCAATCGCGCATGCTCCCGCAATGCGGGCGTTAACGGCGGCGAGCGGGCTGGCTGGTTCGATCATGGCCGCGTGCTATAGAGTGCTGATGGCCAACCGCCAACCTGCCCTCGCGTCCCCGTTTCTGGCCCAGATTCCAGCGCTGTTGCTGCTCAGCGATGCGCGCAATGATGCGCTGCTCGAACGCGCAATCGCGCGGCTGCCGCGCGGCAGCGGGCTGGTTTATCGCCATTATCATCTGCCGCCGCCAGAGCGCCGCGCCCGCTACGAAGTCTTGCGCCGCTTATGCCGCAAGCGCGGCATTGCTCTGATCACCGCAGGCAGCGCGCGGGGTTGGCGCGCAGACGGCCAATATGGCGCGCCTCATACGCTCAGAGTGGGCACACTGCTTCATAACGGACTGCGCCTCGCAACCGTGCATTCGTTGCGTGAAATCGGCGCAGCCGTGCGCGCGCGCGCCGATGCGCTGCTGCTCTCGCCTGTTTATCCCACACGCACGCATCCCGGCGGCAAAGTGCTCGGCGCAGTGCGCTTCCTCTGCATCGCGCGTGGTTCGCCGCTGCCAGTCTTTGCGCTGGGCGGCATGACCCGCGCCCGCGCCGCACGGCTGCCAGTTCATGGCTGGGCCGCGATAGACGGGCTGTCGTAAGTCCCCGAAAAGGCGCACTTGCGATAAAACGACTCGCCAGATTCGCGTGGATTCTTGACGATGAGTCCCCAACAGGCGCATGATAGCTCGCGAAGGGTAGGATCAATGGCATCACGGGCACTCACACCGATCGCTGGTCGCCGCGCGGCAAGCACGGCGGATTGGAAAGCTGTCCTGCGGCGCAGCTTGCGGCGCAGCGCCGAGCTGCTCGGCGCGCTGGCTTTGCTCGTGGCGGCGCTGTTCGTCGCGCTGGCGCTGGCGAGCTACACCCAAACCGATCCTTCGGGCAGCACCGCTTCGGGCAGCCCAGTGGACAATTGGATGGGACTGCCAGGCGCATGGGCGGCAGAGCGGGTGCTGATGGTGTTTGGTCTGTCCGGCGCGCTGGGCGTGCCCTTGTTGGTAATTTTTGCGCGGCGGCTGTGGGATGCGGCGGGTGATCTGATCGAAGCGGATGAGGATGACGAGGCGCAGCCCGCGCTGCCCGTATGGTGGCATCTGGTGCTGCTATTGATGGTGGCGCAGGGCCTGCTTGGAACCAGTCTGGCGCTCATGTTTACTGCGCCCGGCGGCACTCTCCCTGCGAGCATGGGCGGGCTGGTGGGCCTGCTCGGTGCGCTAGCGATCCGCACTGCGGCGCATGCCATCCCCTCAGCACAAGAATGGATTATCCTTGGCGCGGGCCTGATTGCGCTGGCCGCCGGGCTTATCGTGGCCGCACGGGTTTTCGCGCTCGATTGGAGGCGGCTGCCGCGCATGCCGTCTTTTCTGCGCCGCGCGCCGCGCGAAGATGCTCAGGGCCTGATGCCGCGCCGCCTGCGCGCCAAACCCGTGTCTTCCGCATCGGTTACCGCGCTTGATCCCGCAACGCAGGGCGATCAAACAAACGCACCCCCGCGCCGCATGACCGAGATCAGCGATCCTTCGCGCCCCCCCGCCGCCGCCCAAATTGGGGCGAAGGCGCGGCAAGGCGATTTGTTCGATCGGTATGAACTGCCAGCGATCACGCTGCTCGAAGAAATACCCACAAATTCGCAGCCCAAGATCGACAAGCTCGGGCTTGAGCGCAACGCCCGCTTGCTGGAAAACGTGCTCGATGATTTCAACGTCAAAGGGGAGATCACCGCCGTCCGCACTGGCCCGGTGGTCACGATGTACGAACTTGAGCCTGCGCCCGGAATCAAGGCCAGCCGCGTGATCGGGCTCGCCGATGATATCGCGCGCAACATGAGCGCGATCTCCGCGCGCGTCTCAGCCATTCCGGGGCGCACCGTGATGGGGATCGAGCTGCCCAATGCGGTGCGCGATATGGTTTCGTTCCGCGAGATCATCGCCTGCGACAAATTTGTGGAGGCCAAGGGCCTGCTCCCGATCATTCTGGGCAAGGATATCGCGGGCGAGCCGATCATCGCCGATCTGGCCGCGATGCCGCATCTGCTGGTGGCGGGCACCACCGGCTCGGGCAAATCGGTTGGGCTAAACTGTATCCTGTTGTCGCTGCTCTATCGGCTCACCCCGGCGCAGTGCCGCCTGATTCTGGTCGATCCAAAAGTTCTTGAGCTCAAGTGCTATGACGATATCCCGCACTTGCTCTCGCCGGTGGTGACCGAGCCTGCCAAGGCGGTGCGCGCGCTGAAATGGGCGGTGGAGGAAATGGAGCGACGCTACCGCCAGATGTCTTCGGTCGGCGTGCGCAATATCTCGGGCTTTAACGAAAAAGTGCGTGCGGCAGCGGCTAAGGGCAAACCGCTCGGGCGGCGCATTCAGGTGGGCTTTGATCCTGATAACGGCGAAGAAATGTATGAAGAGCAGCAGCTGGATTACGAGGTGCTGCCCCAGATCGTGATCATCGTCGATGAGCTGGCGGATCTCATGATCACCGTGGGCAAAGAAATCGAAGTGCTGATCCAGCGGCTTTCGCAAAAGAGCCGCGCGGCGGGCATCCACCTGATCATGGCGACCCAGCGCCCTTCGGTCGATGTGATCACCGGGGTGATCAAGGCCAATCTGCCCACGCGGATCAGCTTTGCCGTGGCCAGCCGGATCGACAGCCGCACCATTCTGGGCGAGCAAGGCGCCGAACAACTGCTGGGCAAGGGCGATATGCTTTACAAGCCCGCGAACGACCCGATCAAGCGCGTTCACGGCCCCTTCGTCAGCGATGAAGAAGTTGAGCGTGTGGCCGAACACTGGCGCAGCCAAGGCAAGCCGGATTATATCGATTCGGTCACTGAAGAGCCCGAGGAAGGCAGCTTTGGTTTCGACGATCTCGATGCCTCAGCCTCTGATGCGCCGGAAGAACGCAAATACCGTCAGGTGTGCCAGCTGGTGTTTGAAAGCCAGAAGGCCAGCGCAAGCTGGATTCAGCGCCAAATGGGGGTGGGCTATAACACCGCCTCGAAATGGGTGGAACGCATGGAGGCCGACGGCTTTGTTAGCCCAGCGAACCATGTTGGCCGGCGCGAAATTTACCGCGATCGCGAGGGCAATTCGCTGTAAACAAGGCTCAGGGTTCCGCTGCCGCTTAACCACGCAGCCTCACTGCCGTTCTTCTGTTTGACCGGCGCGCGATCCGCGAGCCCCCTCCTTCAAGGTTCGCCGCCGGTCTCCCTGCGCCATTCACTTGGCGACGACGTAAAACCGGAGAGACGGACACGCGGATGGAAGCCCTGACACAGTGTTGGTTTACCCGGGTCCACCTCCCCGAGCATGCGCGCGAACGTCACGACGACGGATCGATC
>JBBRXQ010000156.1:0-5932 GCA_038238515.1 Sphingomonadales bacterium
GATAGCGGTAACCCGCGTAAATCGAGTCTCGGGGTGTGGTCATCCATCCGCAATAGCCCTCCGAGCCAGCACCGCAAAGCCACAGGGCTTAACTTGACGGTGCCCAACAAATAGCTCCCACTCCTTGTGAGAAATCTTTCGAAGGCTCTTTAATACGTAGCTGTTTTTCGAATTGGGCATAGTTCACCGATTTGTTGATTGTCAAAACAATTGGCGCAGGTCGCGGAGCAAATTAGCTGAGTAAGGGCTTAGTCTGGAGATCGATGGTAGCCGTCGTTCCCATCACATTCATCCAACGATTGCTCCTGACAGAACCGAACGTTCGCGCTTTCTCCGCAACTTCTTCCCCGAATATGCAAAGCTGGGCCGTACGCCATCAGGCCGTAATCGGCCTAGAACACGTAAAATCCGCCATAAGTGGTATCTGCTAAGCTCAACCTTGGCTAACAATTTTTCAGGTAGACCGACGATTCCGCCGATCAAATACGTTCAATGACTATGACGGGCTGGAAGTGAAGGACGGCGGCAACGCGCAGGCGGCCTTCATGGAAGCGATCGACCCCGCCACCTTGCCCGTACGGCGCTGGGCGCTGGATGAAGCGCTGCTGGCGTATTGCGAGCGCGACACCTGGGCGATGGTGGCCGTGGCCCGCAAGCTGGTGGGACCAGCTGGCGGGGAGGCGTGATACCGTTCAGCCAAGCGGCACGCGCGATGCATCAATGATCGCGCCGAATGCATCGGTCACGGCGCGGCGGCCTAGCAGATCGACTTTCCAGGGCAGGGCGGATTCGTCGAAGGCTTCGGCCGGCGCGGCGAGCAGGGCGAGGGGCAGGGGGGCATCGCCTTCGAGCACGAGGTCGAGGTCTGAGTAAGGCTTGGCCGGCCCGCTAGCCCGGCTGCCGAATACGCCGACCTGCACGTCCGGCGGCAGATGCGCGGCGAGGATGGCTCGCACCTCCGCCAGTTCGCCCGCAGTGAGCGCAAGCGTCATTCGCTGCCCTGCAATCGCTCCACCAGCGCGCGCGCCTCGGCCAGAAAGCCGGGGATCGCGGCGACGACTTGCACGGCCTTGGCCTCGTCATAAGTGTGCGGGGTGATGTTGCGCATTTCGCGATACGTGCGCCAATCGGTCCAATCGCCCGCCAGCAGGCCCTGTTCATTGGCGGTGCGGATGAGGGCGGGGAAGGTCATGCGGTCGACCTCTGCCGGATTGGCGGCACCGGCTTCGAGCGCGCGGCGCAGCAGCTTGTGCGCCAGATCGTAGGTAAATTCGAACCGCTGGATCAGCCCGTCACGGATCTGCGTGTCGGACGTATCGGCGCCGTAGCGCACCAGCCCTTCGCCGAGGCGCGCGACAGCGTTGGTGAGCGGCGAGATATCGAGGCCAGGGAACTGGGGTGGCATAAGCAGTGTGTGCCATCATTGCGGCACCAAGGGCAAGAGGGGCGGGCGCGACCTCTGCAACGACCGGAACTGGCGCAGCTGGCGAGCAAAGCCAGTCCATGTACCGGCGAATCGGTGCAAGCTCACGACATAAAACAGGAAAATCACCATGCACCGCGCCCTTTATCGCGCCGCCGCCCTCGCCGCGACCCTTGCGGCTGCCCCCACCCCTGCCAACGCCGCGCCGCCCGAAGTGCAGGCGGTGCAAGTGGGCGCAGAAACCGTCCGCTATCTGCAAGGGGTGCCGACGCTCGATCTGCACAAGGCCAAGGGCGCGGTGCAGATCAGCCCGCTGCCGCTCGATCATGGCAGCATGGCATTCGCCGTGGCGGTGTGGAACGAAGCCGATGCGCCCGTGACCATCGACGTGACGAACTTTGCCGCCACCAGCGCGGGCAAGGATGTCGGCGTGTTCACGGTGAAGGAACTGGTCGGCAAGGCGAAAAACCGCGCGATGTGGGGGCAGATCGGGCTGGCGATGGCGGGCGGCCTGGCGGCGGCGGCGGCGGCAAGCCAGCGCGATACCTATAATGGCACGCTGCGCACCCCGCACGGCAACTATTACAGCAGCTTTTCCGCGCCCAGCGCTTTTGGCCAAGTGCAGGCCATGGCGATCACCGCAGGGACCGGCGTGGGCATCGCAGCGATCCAATCGCGGCTCGATCAGACCCGCGCGGCGCTCGGCAACGATGTGGTGCAGCTGAGCACCGTAGACCCGATGCAGAGCTACGGCGGCAAGATCGTGCTGCACAAGATCAAGGATGCCAAACTGCCGCAGCGCGTGGACCTGACCGTGACATGGAACGGCGAGACTTATCCGTTTGCGTTCCAGCTGGCGAAAGAGGGCACCCCCGCACCCGTGTTTGTGGCGGAGGCGGCTAAGAGTGTGCAGGCAGAAGGCGCTCAGGCGGGGAAGGGGGAAGCGCCTGCCGTTCAGACCGAAGCCAAACCGTCTGTCCCCGCAACGGCGGAGAGTGCTGTATCCCCGCCGCCGAGCTGAGGGATACGTCCGTGATGGCCGTATTAGGTTGGCGGCCTGCGCCGGAAAAGCGCTTTGAGACGCTGCAGCACTGTCGAACCATTGCGGCCAAGGCGGGACCCGGCATCATAGGCTGTGCCCGCCACTGTCCCCGCCACCCCGGCAGCGGCAGTGCCAGCATCCCCGGCTGCCTTTCCGACGGCGTCGACCGCGTTCGCAGCGAGCTTTGCTGCATGGTCCACGGCATCGCCGACGCCGGACCACAGCGCTTCACCAAACCGGCTCCACGCATTGCCGCCGAAGGCTGCCTCCGCAGCAGACCGCGCGTCACCCGACATTTCGAGCGTGGCTACAGCCCGCACCGCCTCCTTTTTCGATTGGTAGAGCCGGTAGGAAACATAACCCGCACCGCCCAGCAAAACGAGTGCGACCGAAAGGCTCGCGACAGGTATCGCAAAGCCTTTGGCGCCCCCGGCAAGGACCAGTGCCTTGCCGCTGGACGATCCAAGCCCAGCCTTGGCCAGCGCAGCTTCGATCGGCATAGGAAGGCCGTAGAAATAGCAGAACGATCCCGCGGCGACTACGGCGACGACCAGGCCGGCCACAAGCGCGGGGCTCGATGTCAAGGTGGCCGCGCCCGAGCTTAGCGATCCGAGGACCGTGGCTGCCATGGTGAAGGCTTGCGCAACGGGCGGCGTGAGATAGGTGCCAGCGAGGTAAGCGCCGCCCTTGGCCAAAATGGCGCCCCCGGCGGAATGTTCGAGCAAGCTGATGCCCACGAACGGAATCGTCAAAATGGTCACCGTTCGGCACCCCTTTGCAGCATTTCCAGCCAACCCTCTGCGCCGGACATCACAAGATCACTATCCGACCAAATCTCCAGCAGTAAAGCCAGTTCTACGCCTACGACCGGTCCTGTCGTGCGATTGCGCGAGATTTGCGCGGCAAACACAGGCAATATCGCAGGCATGATCGTAATCGTGGGACTTATCGCCGTGGTCATCGCGCTGGCGCTGGTGGTGACCGTGTTCAGCGTTATTGTCGCTGTGCTGGCGGCTTCGGTCGCAGTGGGGTTTGCCGGGCTGACCGGGGTTGCGGCAGGAATGCTGGCGACGGCAGCGGGGGAAGGGGCGGGTGTGCCCGAACCCCAACTGGTGGGCACGGCGGTGGGGATCATCGTGTTCCTGATGGTTGCAGCGCTGCTGCTGCGGCGGATGTTTGGCAAGCGCGCGCGCGCCGCCGAGGCTTTCAGCAAGATGGCGGCTGTGAAGGGGCGCGGCCTCAATCCGCAGACCGAACCGGCGGCCGAGCCACTTGAGCGTGATGCCGCTGTGCGCGCCGCCTGGGACCGCGCACAGCGCCTCGTGCCGAAAGCCGCGCTGGCGCACGTGGCGCGTGCGCGCGGCGATTGCGCGGCGCTGCTCGACATGGCTGATGGCGATACCTTCGATCCCGGCGTGATCGATCTTGCGGCGCTGGTGCGGCGCAATGTGCCCGCGCTGGTGCAGCAGTTGGAGGCACTCTCGCGCAATGCGACCCGCGCCGAACAGGCCGAACTGGCGCAGGGCCTCGCCGACGATCTCATCCGCCTGGGCACTGCCGCGCACCCCTATGCGGACCAGCAGCGCCAAACCCTGCGGGACGGCCTCGCCGCCTTGCGCAACCACGTCGCAGCGCGGACGCGGGGGTAGGATCAAAGAGCTTTTAAATCATTCCCGCTCGGTAATACATTTTACTTCCGAATGGGAATTGCGATCGGATTTTACCGAGCGGTAATTTCATGCTTGCAAAACGCCGTCAAGCGCCACAATATCCCGCTCGGTAATATGGACAGCATCGCTCTGGGACTCATCGTGCGCCGCGAACGCAAGGCGCAAAAGCTGAAGCAGGCAGAGCTTGCGGCGGTAAGCGGCGTTGGCATCCGCTTCATCGTCGATCTCGAAGCCGGAAAGCCGACACTCCAGCTGGAAAAGGTGCTCCGCGTCATCACGACACTGGGCTGCGACATTGCCATAAAGCTGCCTGCGGGCGGCACATGAGCAACCGGCTGACGGTCTGGTGGGATGGCCGGGTCACCGGCTGTCTTTATCTCGGCCCCGATGGCGATACGCAATTTGCCTATGACGCGGCGTGGCTGGCGGATGCGACTGCACCGGCCTTGTCCTTTTCGCTGCCCAAGCAGGCCGAGCCATTCAACCGCCGCGCCTGCCAGCCATTTTTCGGCGGCATCCTGCCAGAGGAAGGCCAGCGCACCGCGATAGCCCGCGCGCTCGGCGTGTCTGCCGACAACGAATTTCGGCTGCTCGAACATTTAGGCGGTGAAGTTGCGGGCGCGCTGACGCTTTTGCCGGAAGGCGAGACGCCAGCACAGCCCAGCGCCGCCGCCCCCGGATTGCTGAGTGACGATGACCTCGTCCGGTTGCTCGATCACTTGCCCATGCGCCCGATGCTGGCGGGTGAGAACGGGCTGCGGCTTTCACTGGCAGGCGCACAGTCCAAGCTGCCGGTGCTAGTGATCGATGGCCGGATTGCCTTGCCCGCGCCGGGGCAGCCAACCAGCCACATCCTCAAGCCCCCTATCGCGCGCTTTGCAGGCACGACGGAAAACGAATATTTCTGCATGTCGCTCGCCCGTGAAGTGGGGCTGGACGTTGCGCCGGTTGAAATGCGGACAGTCCAAGGCCGGTCGTTCCTGCTCATCACGCGCTATGATCGCGTGCCGGGTCCAGCGGGCGAACTGACACGCCTTCACCAGGAGGATTTCGCGCAGGCTCTTGGCATCCCCTCGCACCGCAAATACGCCAGTGAGGGTGGGCCGAACTTCGCCGATTGCTTTGCCTTGCTGCGCCGCGCCGCCACTCGCCCGCCCCGCGACATTCTGCGGCTGCTCGATGCGGCCATCTTCAACCTGATTATCGGCAATGCCGATGCGCACGCCAAGAATTTCAGCTTGCTGCATAAGGATGGCGGAATCACCCTCGCGCCGCTGTATGACCTGCTTTCCACCGTCATGTACCCAGAGCTTTCGCCCATGCTGGCGATGAAGATCGGCGGCAAGGCGGTACTTGACGAGATTGAGCGGCGCCATTGGGATCGGTTCGCCTCCGATGCGCAGCTCGGTGCGCCCTTCGTGCGGACTCGCGGCGCCCAACTGGCTGATGCCATTGTGAGTGCGATTGATGGTGGGCTCAACATGTCACTGGCTGGGGCCACAGAATTTCCGGTTTTCTATTCTACCGTTCTAGATCGTGCGGTAGGACTGCGGCTCAAGCTAAAACCGCCCTCATGAATGAGTTATGATTGAGGCTGCAGAGTAGTTGGCCTCCGCTTTAACGGGCGTGATAGGTGAGCTGGTTCGTCGGATGGCAATGCTGCCAGTTCGCTCGATGGAGAGGGAATGACGTGTTCCGGCGAGATTGGCCATTCCTCTGGCGGAACAGGGTTGGCCATGTCTGGTCGACTGCTGCCGGCATCCGGATCGACGAGAATTGGGACTTAGCCGTCGTTCC
>JBBRXQ010000157.1:0-5877 GCA_038238515.1 Sphingomonadales bacterium
CGCGGAGCCGCTGCGTCCCCGCTCGCGCTCATTGTCCAACCTCGCGCGCGGCGCGCTCTTGCTGCGCTGTTGCGCCAGCGCACGCCGCAATGCCTTGTTCTGTCACTCTCTGAACTGCCGCCAACCCAGCCGATCGAAGTCATCGATGTGATCGGCGGGGAAACTCCCCCGCAACCAGACCTACCTGCGCTGGCCCATCAGCCAATGTCGCAGCCTGAGGGCTTAGCCGCATGAGAACCGCCGCATGAATTATAATCACCGCAGTTTCGCTGCCGCTCGCGCCTATCAAGGCGGCGCGGCAGATCGCATCCGACGCTTTCTGCCGATGGTTCGGCGGCTTGCTTGGCATGTTCATGGCTCTGGGCGCACAGGGATCGAGATTGATGATCTGGTTCAAGCTGGGCTGGTGGCGCTTACCGAGTGCGCGCAGCGGCATGCAGGGCCAACCGAGGATGGCTTTGCCGCATACGCCAAACTGCGCGTGCGCGGCGCGATGGTCGATCTGGTGCGCCGCTCCACTCCGCTTTCGCGCGCAGCTTCGGACCGGCGAAAGCTTTTGCGCGAGCAAACGGCGGCGCTGGCAAGCAAACTGGGCCGAGAACCGAGCGAAACCGAACTTGCCGCAGGCATGGGAGTGAGTGCGGCAGAGCTCAGCGACTTGCGCGCCGCGAGCGAGCCGTTGCGCTTTGAGACGATCGACGACGCCTATTCTGACAGCGACATGGCCTTTGCCGATAGCCGGCCAAACAGCTTTGCCCTGCTGGCAGAGCAAGAAACCCGCGAGCATGTGACCGATGCGATAGCCAGCTTGCCCGAGCGGCTTCAAATGATCGTGCAGTTATATTTTGTAGAGGAGCTAAACCTAGCGGAAATAGCGGAGGCGCTTGATGTCAGCGTGCCGCGCGTCCACCAGCTTAAGGCGCAAGCGCTTGAGAAGCTGCGGGCCGGACTGGGAGAGGCTTATACCTTGCTGTGAAGCCACTTGCGCACGAACCCGGGCCCGTTTAATCGTTCGGTTAAAGGGGATGCATTCCAATGCTGATAGATTCGAGCGTGAGCGCGATTGTAACCGGCGGGGCTTCGGGCCTCGGGCGAGCAACCGCAGAAGCACTTGCGGCGGCAGGCGCGCGGGTCGCGATTTTCGATGTGAACGAAGAAGCGGGCGCGGAAACGGCCAAGGCCATCAGCGGCCTGTTTTTCAAGGTTGATATCACCAGCGAAGTTTCGGTTGTGAATGGTTTGGCAAACGCGCGCGCGGCGCAAGGGCAGGAGCGCGTTTGTGTTCACTGCGCCATGACCAGCCGCCGCGGCAAGACCATCAGCCGCAACCGGGAAACCGGCGAGTTCACGCGCCTTTCAACAGAAGATTATGAGTATGCCGCGCAAGGCATTCTGGTCGCCAGCTATCGTATTGCGTCGCTAAGCGCGCTGGGCATGACTGCGCTCGAACCGCTGGAAGACGGCGAGCGCGGCGTGATCGTGCTGACCGCATCGGTCGCGGCGCAAGATGCGCAAATTGGTCAGGTTGCTTATGGCTCGCTCAAGGCCGGGGTGAACGGTCTAGTGCTGCCGATGGCGCGCGATTTGATGGATCTTGGCATTCGCGTGAATGCGATCATGCCGGGCATCTTCAACACGCCTCTTCTGGGGCGTCTTCCAGAAAAAGTACTCGACAGCCTCAATGCCTCAGTGCCGTTCCCCAAGCGGCTCGGCAAGCCAGAAGAATTCGGCAGCCTCGCGCTCGAACTTGTGCGCAATGCCTATTTCAACGGCCAGGCCATCAGGCTCGACGGCGCGATCCGCATGGCACCGCGCTAACCAGCATTCATCGCCTCTTTTTCGACCATGATGGGGTCCCCCACACCGATGCGTTTGCCATCGGTGATGATCACCTTGTCGCCCAGACTGGCCTGTTGAAACAAGCGTTTAGCAAATTCATTGGGCACACCGACGCAGCCGTTGGTGGCATAGCCACGTTCAACCTTGCTACCATGGATGGAAACGCCATCGTTGGTTAGCCGCAGCATGTAGGGCATCGGTGCATCATAGATGCTTGAGATGTGGTCAGCATCTTTCTGCGTTATCGGGAATATACCGGTCGGGGTAGGCTTGTCGCCATAGCCGCGCAGAATGGCCGCTGCGGCGATTTCATGCCCACCGCGAAACACCGAGATCGTGCGCGCCTCGACATCGACAGTGATCACTAGCGGCCCCGAGCGCGCGCCATCGGGGGCTTTGCTTTCGTCCCAAAAGTACTGCCCGAACTTGATCGGATCATCGATCTTGAGGATCGACTTGATGACAAACGGGCTATCGGTGACTGAAGCAGCCTTTGGAATCGCGGCCACTGGCTTTGCAGCAGCAGCGCCAGAGCCTTGCGGCTCGCTCTTACTCGTCAGAAATTGCGCCACATCGGCCCCAATCTGGAAGGCAAGCACGGACGCGAGCGACATTGCGGCGCAACCAAGGCCCGCGCGCAGCCAATTCTGGCGCAAATAGGCAATCAGTTCCGACGCTGACATTCTTCACTACACTCCTTCAAATGACTTATAAACTTTGCCTCCCGCGATTGGCGAGAAGGCTTGCGCCGCAGGCTAGAACGATGTGTTCATAAGGCAAAGCAGTTAACGATCCTGTCCATTGGCCTGTCCATTGGCCTGTCCATTGGCCCGATCATCGGCCTGATCAGTGGCCTGATCATCGGTTAAACTCGCTCACCAGAATTTCAATCGTGCGCAAGTCAGCGGGGCCAAAGCTAGTGAGGAAGCTAGTGTCGCCAGCATCCCGCCCAACACCGATGCGCGCGAAAGTTTGTGCATCGACCATGCCAGTCGCATCGACCAGATGCCATTCACCATTTCCGGTCGCATCGGCGAGATAGACTTCGGCCACTGCGTGGAAATCCTGCGGCCTAACATTGGGGCCATAGCCGCTCACGAAGCGCGCCGGTATCAACGCAGCCCGCGCCAAACAAATCAAAGTGTGCGCATAATCGCGGCACACGCCGCGCCGCTCAACAAAGCTATCGATGGCGGTAGTCTCCGAGTTGCTCGATCCGGGCACGTAACGAAAATGAGCCGCGATCCAATCGCGCATCGCCAATACTTTGTTGCCTCCTCCAATGCTTTCAAATTGCGGGCCCGCAAATTGTTCTTCAACGAAGGGGACAAAGCGGCTTGCCGGGCAATAGCGCGAGTCCAGCAGGTAAGGCACCACTTCACCCGGCAGCCGATGCAGCGGTAGCGCCATCAGCGCCGGCATATCCAGCGCGAAACGGAATACGTCGACCTCTGCGCGATAGCTGAGCGCGAACTCGCCCTTGTGATGAATCCAAATCCGTTCCCCGATCCCATCTTGCGCGGGCACGCGGGCGAAGCTAGGGCAAGGCGTATAATCGAGCACAGCGCTGATCAGCCGCTGATCTGGACCAGCCGCGACTTCGACCTGCAAAAGGATATCGGTCGGTTCAGCGCAATGCCATGTAAGACGAGTTGTGATGGAAAGTGACATGTGTGCCGCTGGTGCCTTGTCTGAGCCATTATGGCCCCACGCCTCTGCCAATAGGATCGGTTTAAGCGCGATGAAAGCGGTGTGAGGGCGAAAGCCGCACAATCTGCGCTAAGCGCGCGCACTGCCCCACCATGTAAGCTTGCGCCAGAGCGCCTCCAGCGGGCCGATGCCAAACCGGGCAAGCCACGCTTCGGGCCAAGCGAGCATCGCAACCCAGCCTACCGCGACGAACGCGGGCAGCCACACGCGCGGCGTTTCGGGGCCGAGACCCAGCCCCCAACCTGAAAATATCGCGCACATCAGCAGCGTTGTGCCCAGATAATTTGACAGCGCCACGCGCCCCGCCGCTGCAATCCGCCAACCGACGCGGCTCGGCGCGATGCGCGGCCACATCAGTAGCAGCAACGCCGCATACCCAAGCGCCATAAGCAAATGCGGCAGTGCGGATAGCGCGCCCAGTATCGCGAACATGGCGCGCGGCGGAAATTGATGCTGCCACATCCACTGCAGCAGCGCGCAGGTCATCGCCCCGCCCGCGCCAATTCCGCCCCATGCCATAATGCGCAGCGCCCGCGCACTCCACATCGCTCTGAAAAAACCGGCGCGGTAAAGCGCCATACCGATCAGAATGAGCGGAAATGTCTCGGTAAAAGTCGATATGGTCGTCTCAAACGGCAGGAGGGGAGCGGTCGCCCACTTCAACCCTATGGCCCCGGTAAAGCTCGCATCCAATATCTGCGTATCAAGCGCGATCGATGCGGCGATGCGCTCCATCATCCCGGCTTGTTCGGCCATTTCGGCGGCGCTGCCGTGCCCCGCCAGCACACGGCCTTCCGCTGCGATACCGGCCAAACCACCGATCGCATCGAGCCCGTGGCTGATCAGAAACAACATCAGCCCCGCCGCCGCCAGCCCCGCAGGCTGAACCCGGCGCAGCGCCAATGCCAAAAGCCCGCACAGCGCATAAGGGAGCAGGATATCGCCCCACCACAGGAGCAGATAATGCGCATAGCCGATCAGCGCGAGCCAGCCCAGGCGGCGAGCTTGAAGCATATCGCCATTCGCGCCGCGCCGCTCCGCCGCCTCGATAAACAACACCATGCTTGCGCCAAACAACAAGGTGAACAGCGCGCGCATCTTGCCTTCAAACAGCACGAACGCCAACGCGAACCACAGCGTTGCTCCCGGTTCGGCGCGGGGTAGCGCCGGGCTGAATGTGGCTAGGCTGGGGCCCCAGAACCCAGTTATATTGATTGCAAGAATGCCGAGAACGGCAACGCCCCTGATGAAATCAATCACCGCAATGCGGCTCAATTCAACAGAGGCTTGGGAAGTCTGGACGGGCGTTAGAGCTTTTGCCAGAATCAGGGTGCGACCGTCACGCACGTGAAGCCAGCTGACCTTAGCGATGCACAGGCGCGCTCAGCGCTAGCTTGCGAAAATCCACTGGCCTGCAAACGGATGATCTTCGCGCCAGCATCAATGCGGGGGTGCCCGCTAAGTTCAGGTCGGCGGCTCACTTTGGCCCAGAGCGCATCCGCATTAGACTTCACCCCAAACGCGCCAAACTGGATCCGCCAATTGCCATCGTTAGCGCTTGCCGCCGCTTTGGTTGCAGGTTTGGGCGCAGGTTTGGGAACTTGCACAAGCACCGGTTTGGGCGGCATTGGCGCTTTCGGTGGCGCGACCACCCTCGGAGTGGGATCTGGGTTGGCATCATCGGTGCCGACGCCGTCCGCGCTGCCCATTGTTGCCGGAGGCAAATCAACGGTCGTTAGCGGAGCAGTTGGCGCGCGCGGCGCGCGCGGCGAGGCGGGTGTGCCCAGATCGGCGGAAGCAAGCTGGCGCGCGCGCTCGTCTTCGGTTTTCCGCTCAAGATCGGCGGCGAGCGATGCACCCATCTGGCGCTGCGCAAGCGGAATGGTCTCGTTCATCGTCGTCAGGCTGGTCATCGCTTGCGGCAGCCCGCTTGCCGAAGCGCGTGTCATCAAGGCGTACGCGCGCACCCAGTCTTTTGGCGCAAAATCTCCATTAAACGCGGCAACCCCCAAGACATACATCGCGCGTGGTTCCCCGCGATCAGCGCCGGCCTCGATCCAAGGGAGCGCTTCTTTTTGCCGGTTTGTCTGAAACAGCAGGATACCATAATTATCTGCCGCACGAATATGGCCAAGCTTCGCCGCCTTGCCATAATACTCTTCGGCCTTGGCCATATCCTTGGGCACTCCCCGACCAAGCTTAAAAGCCTGTCCCATATTAAAGAGCGCATCGATATCGCCCCGCGCGGCTGGCCCTTGCCAAGCCTTCACCGCCGTTGGATAATCACCCGCTGACCAAGCATCTACTCCGGCTTTGACCTGAAGCGCA
>JBBRXQ010000158.1:0-5863 GCA_038238515.1 Sphingomonadales bacterium
AAGCCGTGGAATGGGCAGGTGAATTTGTCCGCCGCGCCGTCTGCAGTGCGCAGTTTGCGGCCGCGATGGAGGCAGACATTGTGCATCGCGCGAACGGAGCCATCGTCCTGGCGGCTGATGAGATAAGACCGTTCGGCATTTTCATAGATGATGAAATCGCCCGGCTCTGGCAGATCTTCCTCGCGCGCGGCAAATTGCCAAACATAGGGCCACATCTTGTCGCGCTCTTCCTGCGCAAAGGCTTCGCTGGTATAGCGCGCGGCGGCAATCGGCTCTGAGCCAAGATACTGATAGCTCTCCTGCGTGAGGATCGCCGGCACGGGCCGCGAATCCGCCTGCATCAAATCGTCCCAGCTAGTCCCTGCGCAGCGCGCCATGCCGCCGCCGACCGTTGGATCACTTTCCGCCATTGCCATCCATCCTTCGTTCAAAGCTTGCTGGACTTGTCCGCGCCCCTATTCAAAGCACAAGTTGCATGGGGCGCGGCATGTCTCCACTCCTATAACCGCTAAATTCAGCACCGGATACGGCGGGAGAGACAGACATGAGCCCCAGACTTGAAGGTAAAGTGGCGCTTGTAACCGGCGGAACCAGCGGGATCGGCGCGGCGGCGGTGCGGCGGCTGGTGTCCGAAGGCGCGGCGGTGGTGTTCACCGGATCAAAGGCGGAAGCGGCGGCCGCGCTTTGCGCGGAAACCGGCGCGAGCTTTCATGCCCACCGGGTTCAGGATGCGGCGGCCTGGCCCGCGCTGATTGAAGCGATTCTGGCGGCACACGGGCGGCTTGATATCGCCTTTGCCAATGCCGGAACCGAAAGCGGCGATGCCAGCATCGAGGATGTGACCATGGAAGGCTGGGACAATGTGGTCGCGGTGAACCAGACCGGGGTGATGCTGACTGTGCAGCACGCGATTCTCGCGATGAAGCGCAATCCTGAAGGAGCGGCTGGCTCGATCATCATCAATTCATCGATGAATGCGGTGCGCCCGCTGGGCAATTACGTGACCTATTCGATGACCAAGGCGGCGGTTTGCGCATTGGCGCGCTCGGCGGCGGTGCACTGCGCGGGCGCGGGGTATAAGATCCGCGTCAATGCGATTCTGCCGGGTGTGGTGGAGACCGAGATGATCCGCTCGATCATGAATGCGCAGCCGGATCCGGCGGCGGCGCGCGCGATGTTTGAAGGCATGGCGCCAATGAAACGCATGGCGCAACTGAACGAAATCGCGGGGCTGGTGGCTTATCTATCGTCCGACGAGGCGGCGTTTATTTCGGGGAGCGAGTATGCGATTGATGGGGCGACAACCGCCGGGATGATGGGGATTTAGAGCGGGTTTGAAGGCAGGATAAGCGCATTGACTTTGGCTTCGCGCTCATAGCGCGTGGCATCAAGGATTTTGGCACCGGCCATCAGCACCGCGAGCGAGGCGGCCACAAACAGCATCTTGCCCTGCCAGCCGGGATATTGCGTAAGATAATGCGCGCCGCGTTCGGTGCCGCCCAGCGCCAGCGCATAGATCACCGCGAAAGCTTCAAAGCGGTTTTTGATAATAAACAAGCGACCAAGCTTACGCAGCATTTGTTGTTTCCTCTGGTGCCGGATGCTCCGCAACCTTCGTGCCAATCGCGCAACGGCTGCGAACTGCAAGGTTAACGGCGCGCGCACTGTAAAGCTGAGCGACAAAGGTGCGTTAGGCAATTGTTAATTACGAACTGGCTCACCCAAGCTGGGACAAATTCAGCATATTGAGGAGCGCTGCGCGGGCTTGCTGGATCGCGGCGGCCAGGGCGGGGCTGCCGATATCGGCCGGATCGATCTGCTGGGGCCAATGCGCGGCGATCACAGCTTCGATTGCATCGGCGCGCGCCTCATTAAGCAGGAAGCGCGGATCGACTGTGGCTGGATCGGCGACCACGCGCAGCCGCAAGCAGGCGGGGCCGCCGCCATTGGCCATCGATTGGCGCACGTCGACGGGAAGCACGCGGCGGATCGGCCCGTTGGCCGCCAGCATACCATCAAGATAGGCGCGCACGGCGGGGTGCTCCCACGCTTCGAGCGGGATGACGAGGCCCATTTCGCCAGTGGGCAACGTGAGTAGCTGCGCATTAAACAAATAGCTGGCGATGGCATCGGCGAGGCCGACCGCGCTGGCGGGCACAACGACAATCTCAGCTTCGGGCAACGCCGCACGGATCGCGGCATAGGCGCTTTCGGGATCGGCGAAGGCCTCTTCGTGCGTAAAGAGGACTCGCTCGTTGGCGACTGCGACGACATCGTTGTGGAATGCACCGGCGGCGATGGCGGCGGGCGATTGCTCGATGAACAGGCAGCGCTCGGGGGTTAGGCCATGAAGGCGGGCGACGGCGCGGCTCGCTTGCTCATGCTGGCGCGCGGGGAATGCGCCTCCGGTTCGGCCATAGACGAACAATTCGAGCCCGGCCTGGGCATGGCTGGCCGCCATGCGCATATGGTTGGCCGCGCCTTCATCGCCGAAGCAGGGGGGCACTGGATCGTGCAGCGAAAAATGAGCGGTATCAGCAAAGGCGAGCCGCAATTGGCACGCGGTGTCGCCCCATTCCTGCGCGCGGTGGGGCATCGTGACGAGGTTTGCAGGCGTGAAGTGGCAGCGGCCGTCGGCAGTGTCGGGCGCGGGCGAGACTGTGGCGGCGTTGGCGGTCCACATCGATGAGGCCGACCATGCGGCGGCGCGCAGCCGCCGTTCGGCCTCATCCGCAGGCTCACGGTCCTCCAGCCCCAGCGCGGCAAGCAGCGCGGGATTGGGGCGGGGAAGCGGGCAGAAAAAGCCCTGCGCCAAACCCAGCGCCAGATTGTGACGCATCTTCGCCACGCCCTGAAGCGCGGCGGCGCGCGGATAGGAGACAGTGCCGCCGTGCTTTGACGACGCCAGATTGCCCAAGCTGAGCCCGGCATAGTTGTGGCTGGGGCCAACGATGCCGTCGAAATTGATCTCGACCAGGTTCACTTGGGTTTGCTCCGCATTACAAAAGGCTCAGCGCGCCACGCGCCAGATCATGTCACCCGCGCTCACGCCCAGATTGGCGGCGGCGGCTGGATCGATCACTACGCCGTCACCATCGTCGGCGATTTCGGCAAAGCAGCAGCGGAAGTCGCTCAGCTGCCCGGTGGCGACAAGCGCGCGGCTAACCCCGGCTATGCTTGCGGGCAAATGGACCTGCGAGATGGCCACCTCCTTGGCATCGCTGATGGAGCGCACGCGGTCTGTGCGCGCGGTCATTGTGGGGCCGCCATCGAAAATGTCGATGTAGCCTTCGGCGGCAAAGCCTTCTTCCTCAAGCATGCGCATTGCCGCGCGGCCATTGGGGTGCGGCATGCCGATCACCGAGCGCGCGACCTCGGGCAACATCGCGACATAGACGGGATGCTTGGGCATCAGATCGGCGATGAACTGGTGGCCATTGATCGCATTGAAGTAATCGGCTTCTTGGAAGTTCATCCCGAAAAATCGCCCGGCCACCCCGTCCCAAAATGGCGATCCGCCGCGTTCATCGATGATCCCGCGCAATTCGGCCAGAATGCGATCGGCAAACCGCCGCCGGTGCATCGCGATAAACAGATAGCGGCTGCGCGCGAGCAACATGCCAAGTCCCCCTGCGCGCTCGGAAGGGTGGAGGAACAGGCCGCCGACTTCGCTAGAACCCTCAAGATCGGTGACCAGATTGAGCAATTCGGCACGGAAAGTGCGGCTGAGTTCCTTCGAATGCTGGGTCAGCGTGGCGATCCGGTACGAATAAAACGGGTGGTGCTCGCCGATGCGGGTGAATATCTGCGAAGTGCCGCGCACTTCGCCCGTTGCGATATTTTCGAGCACCAGTACAAACAGTTCATCGCGCAAATCTTTGGGATCGCCGTCTTCCGCATTGGCGAATGCCGCCGCCGCGCGCTCAAGCTTGGCGGTTAGCGCTTTGCGATCGGGCGGCAGATTGGTGAAGCCGCCGCCGGTGAGCTTGGCCATTTCATAGAGATGCTGGAGGTCTGACGCCTTTGCGGCGCGGATGCGATGAGTCACAGGCCTTATTCCCCTCCGGACAGACGGTGCAGCACCAGCGCGGAAAGCGCAGCGCGTTCGGCCAAGGATGCAACGATCATAAATTCTTGCGGCGAATGGATCGCCCCGCCGCGCACGCCCATCGTATCGACCACGGGCACGCCGAGCGCCGCAATATTGTTGCCATCGCAAACCCCGCCCGAGCTTTGCCAGCGGATTGGCTGGCCCAGCGCTGCGCCGCATTGTTTGACAAGGCCAAACAGGTGCTCGGCGGCGGGCGTGAGCGGCTTTGGCGGGCGGCTTATCCCGCCGTGGAGATGAATCGAAACCTCGTGCGTCTGCTCTATGCCGCGTAGCAGTTTCTGAATTTCGGCAGCAAAATAGGCCGCATCAGCCTCTGCGCGCGGGCGGATGTTAAAGCGCAGCACGGCATGATCGGGCACCACATTGTTGGCGCTGCCGCCGTCGATCCGCGCGGGATTGATCGGCAGGCTCTCCGTTTGCAAAGCTTTAAGCCGCAGTGCCAGATCGGCGGCTGCGACCAGCGCATTGCGTCCATCTTGCGGATTGCGCCCGGAGTGGGCCGAGCGCCCGGTGATGATCGCCGAATAGTTGCCGCTGCCGCCGCGCGCGCCCGCCAGCGTGCCATCGGGCAAAGCCGACGGTTCATAGGTAAGCGCCGCCGCTTTGCCCGCAGCCAGCTGCGCGATCAGCGGCGCGGAGGCGAGGCTGCCGGTTTCTTCATCCGAATTGATCATCACATCATAGCCTACCGAGGCCGCCGCCGGGCTTTGCTCAAACGCAGCAAGCGCGGCGAGGATCACCGCGATGCCGCCTTTCATATCGGCGGTGCCGGGGCCGTTTAGCGTTTCGGCATCAAGCCATGTTGGCGATTGAAACGGATGATCGGCGGGGAATACGGTGTCCATATGCCCCGTGAGCAGATAGCGCCGCGCGGCATTGGGGCGGACCGAGAGGACAACATGCTTGCCATGATCGAGAGCGACCGCCGCGCCATCTGGCGCAATGGCCTCAACCGGCACAGGATCGGCCAGCCGCACATCGCCCGGTAGCGCGGCGAAGGCATCGGCGAGCAATTGTGCCTGCCGTGCCAGCCCAGCCAGATTGCGTGTGCCGGTGTTGATCGGGCACCATTCCATAACCCGCGCCAGCATCGCGGCGCTATCAATGCCCTCGATCAGGGCGCGTTCTTGGCGGGAAAGGTTTGACATTGCGACCAGCCTTAGCCTGCCGCTGCTCTGGGGTGAACCCCCGGCCCGCGCATTGGCTCGATTGCCAAGCGGATTTGCTTGCGGCATAGGGCGCGGGACCTCCCCGGCCAGTTGTTCTAAAAACCCCATGCCTGTCTTTGCGGATCGCATGACCCCCTAAAATACGCCCGAAACCAATGGGAATGAGAGACATGAACACACATATCGCTAAGGCCGGTTTGAATGTAGACGCCGCGCTGGCAGCATTTGTGGACAGCGAAGTGCTGGCCCCGCTGGCGATCGCACCGGATGCATTCTGGGCAGGGTTTGCCGCGCTGACGGAGCGGCTGGCGCCGGTTAACCGCGCGCTGCTGGCTAAGCGTGATGCGCTGCAGGTGCAGATCGATGCGTGGCATGGCGCGCGCAAGAGTAAGCCGGTTGATATGGCGGAATACCGCGCCTTCCTGAGCGAGATAGGCTATGTGGTGCCCGAGCCTGCGCCATTTGCCATTGGCACGCAGAATGTTGACGCTGAGATCGCGCGGATGGCCGGACCGCAGCTGGTGGTGCCTGCGCTCAATGATCGGTTCGTGCTCAATGCCGCCAATGCGCGCTGGGGCAGCCT
>JBBRXQ010000159.1:0-5855 GCA_038238515.1 Sphingomonadales bacterium
CGACACCGCTCCACCCGCTTGATGACGCGCCCGAGCGCATGTTGGCCCATTCTGAGAGATTTGTCTTGCCCAGCATCACCACCCCGGCGGCGCGCAGCCGTGCGATAAACGGCGCATCGCGGCCGGTTACGTTGTCTTTCAGCGCCAAGCTGCCTGCAGTGGTCGCCATAGCGTCCTTGGTCTCGATGTTGTCCTTGACCAGAATAACCTTGCCCGCGAGCGGCCCGGAGATCGAACGCGCATTTGCCTCTGCTTCCAGTGCATCGGGATTGGTCACGATCACCGCATTGAGCGAGGGCCCTGCGTCATCAATCGCATCGATGCGCGCTAGGTAGGTCGAGACGGTATCCTGCGCGCAGGCAGGCCCCGCCAGCATTGTTGCCGCAAGCAAGAAACTCAGAATGCGCATGCGAGTGTTCCCCTTAAAATGTCATCGCCCACTCATTTTTCTACGGCTTCTAGAAATGTCACGGCGAATTTTCTCGATACATGTCGCACAATTGTCCCAAAAAAACCGCCAAAATCTAGCTCAAATGGATCAACCACCCTTGAACCAAGGAAAACTAGCCACGCAATCCCCCCCAAGATGGGTTAACGCCCTTGAACATCTGGCTGTGGCACGCAACATAGGCACATCAAGATCAAGAGGAAATTATGCTGGACCTGTTTGGCGCTTCGAGCGAATCTGTTTATGGCTCACATCCTTCGCATCAGGGGGGGCGTTTTGCGGCTGATCCGTTAACAGGGGCGCTTGTTCCTGTTGTTGTCGAGCAAACCAGCCGGGGTGAGCGAAGCTTCGATATCTTCTCGCGGCTTCTGCGCGAGCGAATCGTGTTCGTAACCGGCGAAGTTGAGGACAATATGGCCTCGCTCATCGTGGCCCAGTTGTTGTTCCTCGAATCGGAAAATCCGACCAAGGACATTTCGATGTACATCAACTCGCCAGGCGGGGTGATCACAGCAGGCATGGCGATCTATGACACCATGCAATACATTCGCCCGCGTGTTTCGACAGTCTGCATCGGCCAAGCCGCCTCGATGGGCAGCTTCCTGCTGGCGGCAGGGGAGCCGGGCATGCGCATCGCGCTGCCCAATGCGCGGATCATGGTTCATCAGCCGTCAGGCGGCGCGCGCGGCATGGCTTCGGATATCGAAATCCAAGCGCGCGAAATTCTGCGTATCCGCGCTCGGATGAATGATCTTTATGTGAAGTTCACTGGCAAGGCGCTGGAGGACATCGAGAAAGCCATGGACCGCGATACGTTCCTTGACGCCAATGAAGCCAAAGCATTCGGACTCGTTGACCGTGTCTTCGAATCGCGCCCTCCTTCGGACCAAGCCGGGGTTGAAGAAGGTTCAGGTGGCGCGCCTACCCCTTGATTTTTTCGAGATTGCCGCATTTTGCGCTTGCAATGACACGGCAAACTAAGGAATTTATTGATAGCAGCGTGTCTGGTTGATTAATGCCCTTGGGGTAGTAGGATAACTGAACCTACCGTTGATGAAGCGGTAGCTGGGATAGAAGCCCGCCGCTAGTTAAGCGGCGTGAGGGATTAAAGAATGACCAAGCTTTCTGGATCAGATACCAAGAGCACGCTTTACTGCAGTTTTTGCGGTAAATCGCAGCATGAGGTGCGCAAGCTTATTGCCGGGCCAACCGTGTTCATCTGCGATGAATGTGTGGAACTGTGCAATGATATTATCCGGGAAGAAACCAAGGCCGGCTTGGCGGGCAAGAAAGATGGCGGTGTTCCCACGCCGCGCGATATCTTTGAAACGCTCAACGATTATGTGATCGGTCAGGACCGCGCAAAACGCGTGCTCTCTGTGGCGGTGCACAATCACTACAAGCGGCTGAAACACAGTGGCAAGGGCGGCGAGGTTGAGCTTTCGAAATCGAACATCCTGCTGGTCGGGCCCACCGGATCGGGCAAGACGCTGCTCGCGCAAACTTTGGCGCGCACATTCGATGTGCCGTTCACGATGGCCGACGCCACAACCCTGACCGAAGCAGGCTATGTGGGCGAAGATGTTGAAAATATCATCCTCAAGCTGCTGCAATCTTCGGATTATAACGTCGAGAAGGCGCAGCACGGCATTGTTTACATCGACGAAATCGACAAAATTAGCCGCAAGGCGGAAAATCCTTCGATCACGCGCGATGTTTCGGGCGAAGGTGTGCAGCAGGCGCTGCTCAAGCTGATGGAAGGCACCACCGCCAGCGTGCCGCCGCAAGGCGGGCGCAAGCATCCTCAGCAGGAATTCCTGCAGGTAGACACCACCAATATCCTGTTCATCTGCGGCGGCGCGTTTGCTGGGCTCGACAAGATCATCTCGGACCGCTTGCAGAAGCGCTCGATCGGGTTTGGCGCGCATGTCGCCGATCCGGACAAGCGCAAAGTGGGCGAGCTATTGCAGAAAGCTGAGCCAGAAGATTTGCTCAAGTTCGGCCTGATCCCCGAATTCGTTGGCCGCTTGCCGGTGATCGCCACGCTCAACGATCTCGATATCGAAGCGTTGGTTAAGATCCTCAAGGAGCCTAAGAACGCGCTGATCAAACAGTATCAGCGCTTGTTTGAGCTCGAAGACGTGGCGCTGACCTTTACCGAAGACGCGCTTGAGGCGATTGCAAAGCGGGCGATTGAACGCAAGACCGGCGCGCGTGGGCTTCGCTCGATCGTAGAGAGCTTGTTACTCGATACGATGTTCGATCTGCCGACGCTCGTAGGAGTGTCCGAAGTTGTGGTCGACAAGGATGTTGTCGATGGCCGCAAAGAGCCTGTGCAAGTGCACGAAGGCAAGGAACAGGCTGCCTAAACCAAAGGCATTAGTTTAGCTTGTACGATGAGGCGATACTTGTCCGTTTGCAGCGCGAACCGGCTGCGCAGCCCCACAGCTGAACACGTGTTTGCAAGCTGGCCCGCGATCAAAGTCGACTCAGCCGGAAAAAACCACGACGCCTGCAATCCGCTCACTGCCGAACAGGTGGAGTGGTCTGACGTGATTGTGGTTATGGCAAAGACACATAAAAACAAAGTGCAGCAACACTATCGCAAATGGTTGAACGGTAAGCGCGTTGTCTGCCTCGATATTCCCGACGAGTACGAATTTATGGACGAGCAGTTGGTCCGCTTGCTCCAAGCTAAAATGCGTCGGTTTCTGCCAATGACCTTAAAGGCTCACTTCGTAGACTCGAAAAAGCCCGGCGATTAATCCGGCCCACACTTTGTTGGCAGGGTTTCGCCCGCTTCAGTCCCGCAGAAAACTAGGAGGAAAGATCATACTACCTTCGCAAACCGCGCATCTGCGGCGGCCCAATTGGTAGCGGCCATGTAGGCATCGACATAGGCTGCGGCCTTGGCGCCGAAATCAATCTGATAGGCGTGCTCATACATGTCCATGGCAAGGATTGGCATGCCCCCTGCCAGCGTCATGGTGTGGTCATTGGCCCACTGGTTGGTCAGGCGGCCATCGTGCGGCGACCATTGCAGAAGTACCCAGCCTGAGCCGCCGCCGAGCGCGCGACCCATCGCGGTAAACTCTGCCGCCCAACGAGCCTGACTGCCGAAATCGCGCTCTATCGCGCTGGCCAGCGCTCTGCCGGGGGCGAGGGGCGCGCCGAGGCTGGAAAAATAGATCTCGTGAAGGATCATAGAATTCCACGCGAGCAATTCCTCGCGCTTAAGTCCGTTGATAGCGAAGCCCGGCGCGGTGGCCAAATCGAGCTTAGCGAATTCGGTCTTGATCGCGCCAAGCCGCTTGACTGCGCCGACATAGTTGTTGTCGTGATGGCTGTTCAGCATCTTGGCGGAAAGGCCGGGCACGGCGGCGGCATCGAACGCTACCGGCATTGGCGCAAACTTCGGCGCGGACTGCGCCCTGCCCGGTGATGGCAGCGCAGAGGCGGCGGTAAGGGTTACAGCAGCGGCAAGCGCTGTTCTGCGGTCAATCTGCATGGTGGCAACTCCCTTGATGCTGAGCGCGATCATCGCAGGGAATCGCACGCTGTCCAGCTTGGCGCATCTTTTTTCAAAGCGGCGAGTGAACCTGATGGTTCACCCGCCATTTTGTCTTATATTTTACCAGCGCTTAGTTCGGCAGCGAAACCGCGTCAGTCACGTGAATAACGCCGTTGCTCTGCATCACATTGGCCTTGGTCACATGGGCCATGCCGCCCTTTTCATCCGTAAGCATAACCAGCTTGCCCATCATCGAGGCAGTGAGTTTGCCGCCAGCAACGGTTGTCAATTCGGCCGTACCGCCGCCAGCCTTGATCATCGCGATCAATTGCGCTGCCGTCACCTTGCCCGCTACCACATGGTAAGTAAGGATCTTGGCCAAAGTGGCCTTGTTTTCTGGCTTCAGCAGCGTCTCGACGGTGCCTGCTGGCAGCTTCGCGAACGCAGCGTTGGTGGGCGCAAACACGGTGAATGGACCGGCGCTGTTCAGTGTATCGACCAGATCAGCAGCTTTCACGGCAGCGACTAGCGTGGTATGATCCTTTGAATTGATCGCATTGCCAACTATGGTCTTGCTCGGATACATCTTTGCACCGCCAACCACCGGATATTTCATTGTTTTGGCCATAAGGGGCGATGAGCCAGCCATAAGAGCAGCGGCGAATGCTAGGACTGCAAAATTTTTACCAACCATGATTGTTCTCCTGAGTGCGTCGAATTTGCCCCCGACATCCCTGAGCACCGGATAACCGCGCATGATGCACTTGGTTCCCCTCCCTTAAGGTCATGGCGGGCCAACCGCCCTTCAGTGCATAGTCTCTCACCTGCTAACCGCCGGACGCGCAGCCATGGCAGTGCTGGCCCTCGGTTTCGATCTGGATCGTAGTGTGCTGGATAGCGAAATCGTGCTCCAATTCGTGCGCCAGATTACTGAGAAAGGCACCACCGGGATTGCCGCCAGGGATCACTAGGTGCGCGGTCAGCGCGGTCTCGGTTGTGCTCATTGGCCAGATATGGAGATCGTGCACCGCCTGCACGCCGGGCTTTCCGCATAGGTAATCGCGCACCGCGCCCTCGTTCACCGTGGTGGGCACCCCGTGCAATCCGAGTTTTACCGCATCTTTCAACAATTTCCATGTGCCCACCGAGATCACGCCAACGATGATCAGGCTGGTGGCAGGATCGATCCAGTGCCACCCAGTAAACGCGATGAGCAGCCCTGCCCCGACCACCCCCGCTGAAACCAAAGCGTCTGCGGCCATGTGGAGATAAGCGCCGCGGATGTTGATGTCGTGGTGGCGGCCGCGCATGAACAGCAGCGCGGTGGCAGTGTTGATTACAATGCCGACTAAAGCGACAATGATGATCGGCCCTGCCGCAACCGGCCCGGGCTCGATCAAGCGGCGCAGCGTTTCGGCAGTGATAGCGCCCAGCGCGACCAGCAGAAGCGCCGCATTGGCCAGCGCGGCGAGGATTGAGCTAGCTTTGAAGCCATAGGTATAGCCGGGCGACGGCGGGCGCGCGGCCAGCTTGGTTGCGCCCCATGCGATGATCAAGCCCAGCACATCTGAGAGATTGTGACCCGCATCGGCAACCAGCGCCATCGATCCGGCGGCGATTCCATAGCCGGCCTCGACCATTACAAACCCAGCATTGAGCGCGATACCAATTGCAAACGCGCGGCCAAAGCTGGCGGGCGCATGATGATGGTGATCGTGATGGCCGCTCGTCATATGTTCCCCTAGCCGCACAGCAGCCGGTAGGAAAACGGTTTGAACGCGAAAGATCCAATTTGCCAGGGGGCCTGTAAGCCGGGTTCTGTCTCGCCGACGGTATCCCACGAGTGGACCGTATCGGCGAGGGCAGCCATTCCTCTAGGCGGCCCGTTGCCGGGCG
>JBBRXQ010000160.1:0-5796 GCA_038238515.1 Sphingomonadales bacterium
CGTCTTCGGTGACCTTGTCGGTCTCGACGCCGAGATGCTCAACAACGATCTTCTTAACGCGGTCGGCAGTATCGCTCATTGGTTAGCCCCTTTAGCACAAAAACGGTTGGTTAAGATGGTCAAGCAATTGCCCTAATCGCCCGATTGCGGGCTGGCAAGGGGTGCTGAAGCAAGACGTGAACGACTTCAACCCTTGCCTGGCTCTACCACGCGCACATGCAGTTCGCGCAGTTGCTTTGGCCCGGCAGGCGAAGGCGCACCCATCAGGAGGTCTTCGGCGCGCTGGTTCATCGGAAATAGCGTCACTTCGCGCAAATTTTGCGCGCCGCACACCAGCATCACGATCCGGTCCACACCTGCGGCCATCCCGCCATGCGGCGGCGCGCCATATTGAAAGGCGCGGTAAAGCCCGCCAAAGCGTTCCTCAACATCGGCTTTGCTGAGGCCAACCAGTTCGAACGCCTTGACCATCAAATCGGGCGACTGATTACGGATCGAGCCGCTTGCGATTTCAAAACCATTGCACACCAAATCATACTGGAACGCCTTGATCGCCAGCGGATCACCGGATTCGAGCGCGGCCATCCCCCCTTGCGGCATCGAGAACGGGTTGTGCGCGAACTCCACCTTTTTGTTGTCCTCATCCCATTCGTAGAACGGGAAATCGACAATCCAGCACAGCTTGAAGCAATCCGCGTCGATCAAGCCCAGCTGATCGGCGACGCGGGTGCGCGCGAGGCCCGCAAGCTTGGCGGCTTGGGCGGGTTTGCCCGCAGCGAAGAACAGGCCGTCGTCGGAGCCAAGGCCGAGCTGCGCATAAAGCGCCTCCATGCCTTCCTGCCCATGGTTTTTGGCGATGGGGCCGCCGAACTCGCCCGCTTTGCGCGTGACATAGCCAAGCCCCGCATGGCCCTCGCTGCGCGCCCATTCGTTCATCTCATCGAAGAACTTGCGGCTCTTGTCCGCCGTGCCCGGCGCCGGGATCACGCGGACCACGCCGCCGCCGCCGACAATTTTCTCAAACAGGCCAAAACCCGATGCGGCGAAATGCGCCGAGACATCGGTGATGATCAGCGGATTGCGCAGATCGGGCTTGTCCGAGCCATATTTAAGGATCGCGTCGTCATAGGCGATTCGCGGAAAACTGCCCGAGGGGGTGACCGCTTTGCCATCGGCGAACGCTTCGAACACACCGCCGATCACCGGCTCCATCGTTTCCCACACTTCTTCCTGCGTGACGAAGCTCATTTCCAGATCGAGCTGGTAAAATTCGCCGGGCAGCCGATCAGCGCGCGGGTCTTCATCGCGGAAGCACGGCGCGATCTGGAAATAGCGATCGAAGCCCGCGACCATCAGCAGCTGCTTATACTGCTGCGGCGCCTGCGGCAGCGCATAGAACTTGCCCGGATGGATGCGGCTGGGCACGAGGAAATCGCGCGCGCCTTCGGGTGAGGAGGCGGTGAGAATTGGGGTTGAATACTCAGTAAAACCAGCGATTTCCATGCGGCGGCGCATGTCTGAAATCACCTTGGTGCGGCGCACGATATTGCCGTGGAGCGTATCGCGGCGCAGATCGAGGAAGCGGTAACGCAGGCGAATATCTTCGGGATAGTCCTGCTCACCCGCCACGGGCATTGGCAATTCTTCTGCCGCCGAAAGAACGGCGGCGCTGCGGGCATAGACCTCAATCGCACCGGTGGAGAGATTTGCGTTGATCGTTCCCGCCGTGCGCGCCTTTACCTCGCCATCGATGGTGATCACGCTTTCCACCCGCGCCGCTTCGAGCAGCGCCAAAGCGGGGCTGTCGCTATCGGCGACAATCTGAGTGAGGCCATAATGATCACGCAGATCGACAAACAGCACGCCGCCATGATCGCGCTTGCGGTGGATCCAGCCCGAGAGGCGCACTTTGGTGCCAACATCATCCTTTACAAGGGCGCCGCAGGTATGGGTGCGATAAGGGTGCATCTGGCTCTTTCCAATCGGTCTGCAATCGGGCAGTGAATGCGTGCGGCCAAGAGGCGATGGCCGCGTGTTTGTCAAGCCGAAGGCCCCGGACGGGGCCACCCCTAGGCCATGCAAGAGTGCCCAAAAATTGCCCGGCAATCGCCTCGGCAGTTTTAAAAGCGCCCGCGCATTGGCCCATACAGAAAAAGAACGATGAAGATACATCCGCTGATCACGACAACTCAGGCTCTCGTAGAATTGTGCGACAGGCTGGCCAAGGCCGATTTCATCACGGTCGACACCGAATTCATGCGCGAAAACACCTTTTGGCCCGAGTTGTGCCTCGTGCAGATCGCCGATGTGAACGAAGCTGCCGCGATCGACCCGCTTGCGCCGGGGATTGATCTGGCGCCGTTGCTCGAGCTGCTGGTTAACAATGAAGATGTGCTCAAGGTGTTTCACGCTGGCGGGCAAGATGTTGAGATCGTGTTCAACCTGAGCGGACGGACCCCGCATCCCATCTTCGATACGCAGATAGCAATGATGGCGATCAGCCAATCCGAGCAGATTGGCTATTCCAATCTGGTCGAAAGCTGGCTGGGCATCCCGGTGGATAAAGGCGCGCGCTTTACCGATTGGAGCCGCCGCCCGCTGACCGAACGCCAGATTGAATATGCCATTGGCGATGTGACTCACCTCGCCAAAATTTTTCCGCGCATGCTCAAACGGTTGATCAAAACCGGGCGCGGCGCGTGGCTGGATGCCGAGATGGAAAAGCTCGCCGATCCAGAGAATTACCGGTCTAACCCGCAGACCGTTTGGCAAAAAATCCGCGCACCCAGCCGCAACGCTGCCGTGCTGGGGCGGCTGAAATCGCTCGCCGCATGGCGCGAGACCGAGGCGATGGACAAAAATATCCCGCGCGGGCGGATCATGCGCGATGAAACGCTGGCCGATATCGCCAGCCATCCGCCCAAGGATCAAGCCGATCTGGCCAAAGTGCGCGGGCTATCCTCAGGCTGGCGCGAGAACGAGATCGGCCGCCGCCTGATGCAAACGCTGGCCGATTCCAAGCCGATGACCGAGGCCGAAATGCCGCCGCGCGCGCCGCGCGGAGCGCCGCTGGGCAAGGAAGGCGCGCTGGTCGCCGATTTGCTCAAGCTGCTGCTGAAGATCCGCAGCCGCGAGATCGATGTTGCCTCACGGCTGCTTGCGCGGAGCGACGATCTTGAGGCGCTGGCCGCTGGGCAGCGCAAGGGTCTGGCCATTCTGGAAGGCTGGCGATTTGAACAATTCGGGCGCGATGCGCTGGAGCTGGTCGAGGGAAAGGTCGCGTTCGCCGTCGTAAAAGGGCGGCTCAAAATGGCGCACGTGGATGAAATCGGCACAAATGACGACGAACCGGCGGACGCCGCCGACATTGCCGAAGAAGCGGTGCTGCTCAATCAGCACAGCGAGGATGGCGACGGGCGCGATTGGACCGACGATGATGACGCCTCACTCGGGCCACTCGCGAGCGCGCATGATGACGGGCCTGCCGCGTCTGCGGACGAATAAAGCGCGCATTCCATGAGCATTTATCTACCTACGCTCAAGCAGCTGCAGTATCTCGTCGCGTTACATGAGCATGGCCATTTTGGGCGTGCGGCGGATGCATGCTTTGTTTCGCAATCGACGCTTTCAGCGGGGCTGCGCGAACTGGAATCGCTGCTTGGCGTATCGCTGGTTGAGCGCACCCGGCGGCTTGTGCGCTTTACGGCGCTGGGCAATCAGGTGGTGGCCAAGGCGCACCGGCTGCTGCGTGAAGCAGAAGAGCTTTCCGAACTGGTGCAATCGCACGGCGCGCCTCTGGTAGGCGAAGTTCGCATGAGCGTGATCCCGACAATTGCGCCTTTCCTTTTGCCGCGCATCTTGCCCCGGCTGCGCGCCGAGCGGCCGCAGCTTAAATTGTTTTTGCGCGAGGAGCCGAGCACCGCCGCGATCGAATCGCTCCATCATGGCCGCGCCGATTGCGTGCTGCTCGCGCTGCCATTTCCAACCGGCGATGTTGAACATGAGCACCTGTTTAGCGAGCAGTTGCTGATCGCCTTTCCCAAAGACGATCCGCGCGATCCGCCAGCCGCGATCGATCCCGCGCTGATCGATGATACGCGCCTGCTGCTGCTGGAAGATGGCCACTGCCTGAAAGATCATGCGCTCACCGCTTGCGACCGGCCGGGCTTGCGCGCCAGTGCGACCATGATCGGCACATCGCTGCACACGCTGGTGCAGATGGTAGACAATGGCCTGGGCCTGACGATGCTGCCGCAGATGGCCATCGACGCGGGCATTTTGAACGGCACGCAGATCATCGCACGCCCGCTCAAATCGGATCATGCGGCGCGCGACATCGTGCTGGTGTGGCGGCGCAATTCGCCAAGGAGCGAGGAGTTTCGATTGCTGGCGCAGGAGCTTCGCGCGGGTTAAGGTGATCGCTATCTACCGCACACCTGCTCGCTGAGGTTAAACGATGCCGCCTTATGTCATGCTGATCATCGCCGTTGTGGCCGAAGTTGTCGCCACCACGGCGCTTAAGGAATCGAACGGTTTTACGCGCGTGGTGCCCTCGATCATCACCGCCATCGGCTATTCCATCGCGTTTTATTTCCTGTCGCTCACGCTTCAGAGGATTCCCACCGGCGTGACGTATGCGATCTGGTCGGGGCTGGGTATTGTGCTGATTACTGTGATCGCGTGGCTGCTCCACGGCCAGAAGCTTGATCTGGCGGCGTTTGCAGGGATGGGCCTGATTATCGCCGGAGTGGCGGTGCTTCAGCTGTTTTCGAACGTGAGCGAGGCTTGAAAGGCGCGCGGGTGCTTGCCGAAAGACATTTTTTTCACTAAGATTTATATGCATTATTTATGCGCAAATTGAAGGGTACTGATTTGGGCATTCACAATCGCGAGCTTGCCGATGCAGCGCGCAAACCCACCAACGTCTCGCTTGATCCCGCGCTGGTGAGCGAGGCCAAGGCACTGGGCATTAATGTTTCGCGCGCGTGCGAGGCGGGCCTCAAGCAGCAGGTTGCGCAAGAAAAGTCGCGCCGCTGGCGGGAAGAGAATGCCGAGGCGATTGCCAGCGCAAACGCGTGGATTGAGGAAAACGGGCTCCCGCTGGCACGCTACCGGATGTTTTGATGGCAAAGTTCGACGTCTATCGCGACAAGACCAGCGAAAATTTGTTGCTCGATTGCCAAGCCGATCTGCTCGATCACCTTAGATCACGGTTGATGGTTCCGCTTCTGCCCGAAGCGCAAGCACCGGTTCCTGCCGCCCGGCTCAATCCGACCTTTACGATTGGGAATGCGCGGTTTGTGATGATGACCGAATGGGCGAGCGCGGTACAGCTACGTCAGCTCGACGAGCCGGTGGATTCGCTTCTAGATGAGCAAGACGCCATCGGCAACGCGCTTGATATGCTGATCGTCGGGTTTTGACACCGTAACCAGCCGCCTCAATCCATGTGTTTCAGCCCCACGCGCAGATAATCCCACCCCGTTATGAGCGTTAGCGCCGCCGCCGCCCACAGCGTGGTTAGGCCCACTGTGTGCGGCACGTTGATCTCAAGACCGCCGACCAGCGCGGTCCAACCGGGCGTGGCGCGGCCCAGAATGAGCGCGCCGAGCGCGACCATCTGCAGCCCGGTTTTCCATTTGGCGAGCTTTGACACCGGCACCGAGACCTGAATTCCGCCGAGAAATTCGCGCAGCCCCGAAACCGCAATCTCGCGTAGCAGGATGATCAGCCCGGCGATCACATGCAGCCGCCCGACATAAGGGCCGGTGAGCACGCCTTGCGCGGTGAGCACCA
>JBBRXQ010000161.1:0-5764 GCA_038238515.1 Sphingomonadales bacterium
CCCCGAAGATACGGTAACTAAGCCGGACGCCGGGCTGAGCGATATCGTGGTGACCGCCACGCGCAGTTCCGAGTCGCTTTCGAAGGTCGCGGCATCGGTCACGGCGATCTCGTCAGCCGATATCGGCGCGGGCAGGATCAAAGACGTGGCCTCGCTCGCTTAGGCCAATCCAAAACATTCGGTGGGCGATCAGTTTTTCGTAAAACGCAACATCAACACCGGCATAGGTCTGACCAGAATATATCTTGTTGCGGATGGCGGCGTTGCCTTCCTTCAAGACGGCGCGCAAATCGCCCGCCCGGCGGCGCAGCTTTCAGGCTTTTACGATCTCCAGCAAGTTGAAGTTCTGCGCGGTCCGCAAGGCACGCTTTACGGGCGCGGCGCGACAGCGGGCGCAATCAACCTGATCACCAAGAAGCCAACACCCGAACTCGATGGCTATGCCCGTTTGACCTATGGCAACTATAATACGTTGGCGATCGAAGGCGCGGTTGGCGGGCCGATCGGCGACAGCGATATGGTTATGATTCGGTTAGCAGGCAAATTTGACCGCCGCGATGGATTTGGCATCAACGAATTCACAGGCTCGCAAATCGATGACCGCAATGCTTATGCGTTTCGCGGAAGCGTGTTGTTCAAGCCTTCGGCGGACTTCAGCATTCTCGTTTCCGCCGAGCATTTCCGCGAGAACGACAACAATTATGCGTTCCACTATTTTGGCCCCACCGTGCGCCCTGAAAACGCGCTGGGTGCGCTGCTGGGCGGGCAATCGCTGTTCACTGTTGCCGCAGCAAGAGGCGTAAAAGCCAATCTGCGCAATATCTATTCGGATCAGGAGCCGATCAATCGGCGCAAGGGCACCAGCATAACCGGCACGATGGAATGGACCCAAGGCGATCTGAGCATAAAATCGATCACCTCGTACCACAAGTTCAACCGCTTTAACCGCGACGATCTTGATGGCTCAAATGCCAATCTGTTTGGCCAGAACAACTATATCGAAGACAGCAAAACAATCAGCCAGGAGTTCGTTGGAAATTACAAGACTGATCGCCTCGATCTCGTGTTTGGCGCGATGTATTTCAACGAAGATCTGTTTGGCGAGGTTCGCGTGCCGCTGACCAACCTCGGTCTTTTGTTTGGAGCGCCGGCGAACGCATTTGATGCTTTCTCTTACTTGCAACAGGGCCGGGTCAAAATCAACGCATTCGGGATATACGCTCAGGGCAGCTACGCGTTTAGCGACAAGCTCAAGCTCACGCTGGGCGGACGGTTTAGCACCGAAAAGCGACAGGGAACGGGCACGTTCGAGTTTCTGAGTGTGGTGCCGACCGACAAGCAGAAAACTTGGAACGCCTTTACCCCCACCGCAACGCTAAACTATCAAGCGACTGACAGCACACTGATCTACGCCTCGGTAACGCGCGGCTTCAAATCGGGCGTAATCAATGTCGGCTCGCGCAACGATGTGATCAATCCCGAATTCGTCTGGAGCTATGAAATCGGGCTCAAGACTGCGGCGCTGAACAATCGCCTGCAGGCCAACCTTGCCGCATTCTATATGAACTATAGCGATCTGCAGGTTGGCTTTGTGGATGCCACCAGCGTGGTCACCACGGTGAACGCCGCCTCGGCCCGCAACTATGGCTTCGAGGCCGAACTTAGGGCCAAGCCAGCCCCGGGTCTTACGCTGGAGCTGTTTGGCACATATCTCAACGCCAAGTATCGCAGGTTTAACAGCGGCGATTATCGCCAGAGCTTTGCGGTGGTGAACCTTGCCGGCAAACGGCTGTCGAACGCTCCAGAGTTTTCGTTCCGCGCGGGCGCCAACTACGATATCCCAATTGGCGGTTCGGGCACACTCAATTTGCGGGGCGACGTTAATTGGCAGGACCGGGTGTTTTTCACGGAGTTTAACAACGCCGATGCAACGCAAGGCGCTTATGCGCTGGTCACCGCCGGGCTTAAATATACTAGCGAAAACAAACGCTGGAACCTTGAGGTTTGGGGCCGCAATCTGACCAACCAGTTGGTGTTTACCAACAACATCATCACGGCGCCGCTGTTCAACAGCGTTCGTGTTGGCTCAATTGCGCCGCCTCGCACCTATGGTGTTACTGCAGGGATCAACTTCTAAAGTTTGAGTATGCACAATGGCCCAAAGCATTACCTTTGATCTGACGGATCCCCAGCTCAAGCTGGATCCTTATCCGTTATTCAAAGAGCTGCGCGAGAACGATCCAATGCATTTTTCGCCGCTCGGCTTCTGGGTGGCAACCCGTTATGATGACGTTCGTGCGATCCTTATGGATCGCACGAACTTTGGACAGGGCGATTTCATTCAGAATATTCGATTGTTCTATGGTCCGGAGTTTGATGTATTGTCACACTCGGCTTATCGCTGGCTTTCGGAGATTTTTCTTTATCAAGATCCGCCCCGTCATACCCGCGTTCGCGGGCTTGTTACGCAGGCGCTGACCGCTCGTCGTATACTGGAAATGAGGCCACGCGTTCAGGCCATTGCCGACCGTTTGCTCGACGCGGTGGTTGATCAAGGCAGGATGGAGGTCATCCACCAATTCGGTTATCGCTTCCCCACTTTGGTCATGTGCGACATGCTTGGCCTGTCGCCCGAAGAAGCTTCAGACGATGTTTTGGCTGCGCTGAATCAAGCGATTGCCGATTCCTTTGTCGTGTTTGAAATGCGGGCATTTTCGGAAGAAGAACTTGGCCTTGCAAATCGCCAGATGGATTTTCTGCAAGATTTTTTCGGCAGAGTATTTGCAACACGTCGCTTGAATCCGCGCGATGATCTGGCAACCGACCTGTGCAATGCGAAAGACGAGCTAGGCCCATTGACCGATCACGAAATGGCGACTGTCGCCATCGGGCTGTTTGGCGCGGGCTTTGAAACCACCGCGCACATGATCGGCAACGGTTTGCTCTCACTGGCCCGATTTCCGGATCAGTGGGCAAAGCTGGTGTCCAATCCCGAACTTGCGTCTTCAGCTACCGAAGAGGTTCTGCGCTATGAGAGCTCGCTAGTGGGAACCAATCGCACCGCATTCTGTGACACCGAAGTGGGTGGGAAGATGGTGCGCGCAGGCGAGCGTATCCTGACGCTGGTGGCCGCGGCTAATCGGGATCCGGCGATCTTCGATCAACCCGATCGGTTTGACATCGAGCGCAAAGGTCCCCGGCATCTCTCGTTTGGCGGGGGTATTCATTTTTGCGTCGGCGCGGAGTTGGCGAGGCTGGAGGGAGAAATTGCGCTGACTGCGCTTGTGCGGCGTTTGCCTGGCTTGACGATCAACTGCGAAACTGCGCAATGGCGGCAGGAAGGCTTCATGTTCCGCGGCCTAACCCGGCTTGATGCGACTTGGTAGGCGCTACAGCTTTTCCTTGCGGAGTTTGATGCCGCTGGCTTCGCGGTCCCAGCTATCGGCCGTGATGCCGGCAACGCGCAGCTGTGCTTTCATAACTTTGGCGGTGGGGGTTTTGGGCAGTTCATCGAGCATGCGGATATAGCGCGGCACCATGAAATAGGGCAGCCGCGCGGCTAGAAACGCGGTCAGCTCGGCAAAATCGATCACCGCGCCCGGCACTACGGCGATCACCGCCATCACCTCGTCTTCGGAATATTCGCTCGGCACGCCGATCACCGCTGCCTCTTGCACGGCGGGATGCATCACGACCTGGCTTTCCACCTCGAACGACGAGATGTTTTCTCCGCGCCGCCGGATCGCGTCTTTTACCCGGTCGACAAAGTAGAAATAGCCTTCCGCATCGCGGCGGAAAGCATCGCCAGTATGAAACCAGCCATTGCGCCATGCGCGCGCGGTGGCTTCGGGATTTTTGTGATAGCCACTGTTCATCGTCCATGGCCGATCAGTGCGCACCATCATTTCGCCCACTGCGCCAACCGGCACCTCGCGGTCATTTTCGTCAACCAGCCGAACGTTTACGCCGGGGCGCGGCAAGCCGCAGGTACCGGGCTTGACCGGGTTTGGCCCAGAGACGATCGGTGAGGAGACCTCGGTCATGTTAAAAATGGTGTAGACATCGATCCCGAAGCGCACGTGAAACGGGCCAGCCTCCGCTGTAAACGGCACCATGAAAGCAAGCCGCACGGAGTGTTCGCGATCATCGGCGGCTGGCTGGCGCTTCATGAGGAAGGTGGCCATCACGCCTAGCAGGAAGATGGCGGTGCAGCCTGTTTGGCGCACAAACGGCCAGAATCCCTCGGTTGAGAAGTTTTCCATCAGCGCGATCGAACCGCCGCGCGCCAGCATGACGAACGGCAGGCCCAGCCCGCCGATGTGAAAGATCGGCATGTTGACAAGGAAACGGTCCTCGCCGGTGACAAAGTGCCAGCTGTCTGGCCCGGCGTTGGTGTAGAGATGCAAGTACGAAGCGAGTACGCCCTTTGATGGACCGGTGGTGCCCGAAGTGTAGATGATTGCCTGATTGTCCCACGGCTCGATCGGACGGGCGAGCGGGAGCAAATCGGCTTCCTCGCCGGTGATCGCGGCATAAGCGATATGCGCCTCGTTAGCGGCTCCCGGTGGAGCGCCCACCACAGCGATGCGCGCGATTGCGGCGCGATCAATGCCCTCCAGCCGATCGAGCAGGCCGGCGTGTGCGATCAGCAGGGTGGCGTCTGAATTGGCCAGCACATGCTCAAGGATAGCGCCGCGATAGGCGGTGTTGAACGGCACAAACACCGCGCCAAGGTAGTTTACCGCAAAGAATGCGATCAGCGCGTCGCGCCCATTGGGCAGCCAGACAGCGATATGTTCGCCTTGCACGACGCCAAGCTTTTGGAGACCGGCCGCTTTGGCCACGACCAGCGCGCGTAGCGCAGAATAAGTCCACGCCTCGCCGTCTTCAAAAACCGCGTAAATCTGGTCACCTTGCGCCTGCGCCCAGTCGTCAATCAAATAGCGCAGCACGCACACACGGCGATCGGGCAATGCTGAAATGTTTGCAGTGTCAGCCACGGAACGGGCGCACCGGCGCGACCATTTTCATGACCATGGTGATCGCGTCCATGACCACCTCGGTGGCCGACCAGCGGCCGCCATCATGATACCATAGTGCGATCCACGAAAGCAGCCCGCTGACCCAGATGGCGGTGCGCGAAGGATCTTGAATCCCAAACTCGCCGCTTTTGCGCCCCTTTTCCAGCAGATCGCCCAGCAATTCATCAAAGTGATGCCGCATGACCCGGATACGCCGCGCGTCGTCTGGATCAAGGCTCATCTCTTCGCGCAAATAGACGCTGATATAGTGCTGGTTTTCGACGATGATGCGCGCCACACGTTCGACGACTGCTTTCAGTTGATCGGTGGCGGTGCCCTCGACCACCAGCGCCTGTTCGAGCGCGGTGAGCGAGAGCTTGATGCCGGTTTGGCATACCTCGAACAGCAGCTCACCTTTGTTCTTGTAGTAGGAATAGATGAACGGCTTGGTTACGTTAAGCCGTTCGGCCACGGCATCAAGCGTGGTGGCGTCGTAGCCTTGCGTGAAAAACAGTTGGCTGGTTTCCTCCAGAATCCGGCGGCGCTTGTAGGCGGCAATTTCTTCTTTTAGCTGGATGGGGCGCGGTCCGGATAGTTTCGCGGGCAAATGCCGGTTCCTTTTCAAAGTGCACTAAGTTTAGGCGTGTGAGCGATGCATTCAGACAAGCGCGGTGCGCAAGATTGCCATGACATCTTCGGCTGAGGTGATCGGGCGCGGATTGGTGCGGCCCCAGATGTCCTCC
>JBBRXQ010000162.1:0-5762 GCA_038238515.1 Sphingomonadales bacterium
GCGGGCTATCAGCGCCGCTGGCCGCGACCGGCATGATGCCGCGCCTTGCCATCGGATTTATCCGCACCGGCGAAGAATCCTCGCAGCTTGCGCTGATGCTGACCCGGCTGGCAGGGGTGCTTGACCGCGATGTGCGCACCCGGCTTGAACGGCTGGTCGCGATCTTGACCCCGACCATCACCGTTGTGCTGGGCACGGCGGTGGCGGTGATCATCGCATCGGTCATGTCGGCCATCCTGGGTTTCAACGAATTGGCGGTGACGCAATGAATAGGCAGGTGCAGCAGGCTAACCGGGCACGCAAAGACAGGGCGCGCAAGGAACGTGGCTTTACGCTGATCGAATTGCTGGTGGTGCTGGCTATTCTTGGTTTGCTTGCGGCCATCGTTGGCCCGCAAGTGATCCGCTATTTGGGCAGCTCGCGCACGCAAACTGCGCAAGTGCAGGCAAAGAATATCTACGCCGCGCTTGAGCTGTTTAAGCTTGATGTTGGGCGCTATCCCACCCCCGAAGAAGGCCTCGCCTCGCTGGCCAAGGCCGCGCCGAGCGAAACGAACTGGAACGGCCCCTATATTGCCGACGCGGGCGCGCTGAATGATCCATGGGGCAAGCCTTATCTTTACAAAGCACCGGGCGATCACGGCGAGGCCGACGTGTTTAGCTATGGCTCCGATGGCAGCGCGGGCGGCACCGGAGAGGCCAAAGATGTTGGCAATTGGTAAGCAGCAGCGGGGCCGCGAGGCGGGCTTTACACTGATCGAATTGCTGGTCGCGCTGGCGATCACCGGACTGCTCTCTGGCATTGCCTTTCCGGCGCTGCAGCATCAACTGCGGCGGAGCGCGCACATCGAAGCGCAGACGACGCTGGGGCTGGTGCTGGCGCAGGCGCGGGCGGATGCCATTGCCAAGGATGCGCCCGTTCGGGTGATGTTTTCGGGCGATCGCGGACTGTTGCAAGCCTCCTCGGGCCGGCCGGCCATGCGCTTGCCGCCGAAGGTGGCGGTGGAATGGCCCAATGAAGGCTTTGTCTTCTACCCCGATGGCACCGCCAATGGCGGCTTTGGCGCGCTGGGTGCGCTGGACGGGCTTAGCAGGCAGAGCGGGCAGTTTTCGGTTGATGCCGCCACATCGCGGATTGTTTTTGCGCAGTGACAGGTGCGCCGGGCCAACCCGCATGCGCAGAGGCGCAGCCGCACGAGTGGGGGTTTTCGCTGATCGAAACGCTGATCGCGCTGGCGATTGTGGCGAGCATGACGGCGGCGCTGGTGAACACCACCGCCCAAGATGCACGCACGCGTCAGGCAGTGCAGCAGCGCCGCCAAGCGCTGATGATCGCACAATCCGCGCTTGATCAGATGGCGGACATTGGCGCACCGACAGGTGGGCAGATGGGCGATTATGGCTGGCAGATTTCGCGGCAACCGTATGGGGCAAGCGATCCGCTGGATCGCCACCCGCTTGAGCAATTGACCGTGGCGGTGAGCGCCAGCGGCGCGCGGGGCCGCGACATTGTGCGGCTGAGCACGGTGCGGATTAAGCCATGACACGGGGAGCGCAGGCGGGCTTTACGCTGATCGAGATGCTGGTGAGCCTATCGGTGACGGCGCTGGTGGCCACGGTGCTGATGATCGGGATTGGCCGGATGGATTTGCGCGAGCGGCTGACCGGCGCGAAAGACGCGCAGATTGACGAAATCGCCGCTGCGCAATTTACCCTGCGCCGCCGGATCGCGCAGATCTATCCGGCGATAAACCCGCAGACGGGCAATACCATTGATTTTGCCGGAACCGAATTTGGCGTGGAATTCGCTGGCGAGCCGCCGGACAATGCCGCGCCCGATGCGCTGCAACGCTATCGGCTGCGGCTCGACCGGGGAGGCAATCTGATGCTTTACCGGCTGAACACGATCAGCGAGACGATTGACCCGCGTGCGCCATCGGTGGATGGCTGGACTGCGACCCGATTGCTGGCGGGAGCGGGCGCGATGTCGGTCCGTTATTATGGCCCCCTCCCCCAGATCGCGGCGAATGTGGGGGCTGGTTTGGGAGCTGGTTCAGGCTGGCAAACCAATTGGTCAAACCGGGCAGCATTGCCATCGCTGATCGGCATTCGGCTTGATTTTGCAGCGGGCGACACGCGCGGGTGGCCCGATCTGGTGGTGCGGCTGCGCGCGGCGAATGGCGACAATTGCGAGCGCAATCTGCGAACCGATGATTGCAAGGGCAGCGTATGAGTGGACGCGGCATTTTGGACGCCGACATGCACACCGTGTGGGGGTGGATCACCGCTGGTTCGCGCTGGTGGATTAGTGAACTGCAGTTTCTGGTGCCGCAGCGGCTGCGCCAATGGCAGAGCGCGCGCAAGATTTTGGCGGATTATCAGCCGGATACCGGCGAGTTTCTGACCCGGCTGGACCCCGAGGCGCCCTATCCCCAGCGGCTTGGCCCGGTGACCATCATCCTGCCCGTCGATCTATGCCTGACGCGCACGATCGAGCGGCCCGCGATGAGCCCGCGCGATCTGACCAGCATGATCCAGCTTGAAGGCGGCCGGATTATGCCGATGGCGGCGAGCGACATGATCCTGGCCAACCGGATCATCGCGCGCACCGAGCCCAAGGGGCGGATGCAGATCGAGGTGGCGGCAATGCCGCGCCGCGTCGCCGAAGCGCTGAGCGAAGCGCTGGCCCGGCTTGATCAGCCTTGCCTTGGCATTTTGACGAGCACGCCGGAGCCGCTTTCGTCAGGGCCGCTCTCAGTGCCGCCCATCGATTTTCTGCCCGCGATGCAAAACGCCGGGCTGACCCGCGATCGCAGCCGCGCCGCATTGCCCTGGTGGATTGCGGTGGGCGTGCTGTTTACGGCCAATCTGGGCCTGCTGATCTGGCGCGACACAGCGGCGGTCGATACGCTGGCAGCGGCGGTGGCCGAGCAGCAGCCCGCCGTGAACGCGGTTCGCCGGATCAAGGCGCAAATTGCCCGGGCCGATAGCTTTGCCGCCGCAACCGTGGCATCGCGCAAATCGAATGAGCCGCTGGCGATGCTATCGCGGGTGGCCGCCAATCTGCCCGAGGGGGCCTGGGTTCAGCGCTATACCTGGCAAGGCGAGAGTTTGCGGCTCAGCGGATTTCGCCCGGCGCAGGCCGACATCGCGGGCGGTTTGCGCCGCGCTGGCTTAAGCGTTCAGCGCTATAGCGACGCGTCTTCGGGCGCGCAGAATGCGCTGGGTCAGCCATTCGAAGTGACATTGCGGATCGCCAAGCCATGACCGCGCGCACCCTATCAAGCGGGCAATCGCGGATGATTGCGGTGCTGATCCTGCTCGGTTTGATCGCGCTGGTTGCTTTGGTGATCGTGGGGCCGCTGGTTTCCGGATTTTATGAGCGCGAGGCGCAGCGCCAGCAACTTGCGCTACAATATAGCGCCAATGCGCGCAACATCGCGGCGATCCCGCGCCTTAGCCGAATGGCCAAAGAGCATGAACGGCTGCTCGGCGATTTTGTGGTGACCGCGCCCGATGCGGCGAGCGCGGGCGAGGCGCTGCGCAGCAGGCTACAAACCGCGATAGTCTCGCTGGGCGGAGATTTTCGCGGCGGCGAGGATATTCCGGCGCCGGCCGGACAAGCCGCGACACGGGTGACCGCGCGGATATCAACCGGCCAGCTGAACGCGCTGCTCGCCAATCTGCAGAATTCCAGACCTTTCCTTACGATCACCGCATTGGTTATTGGCGCAGACGATGCGCTGGTGACCGGGCAAGTCTCAGCATTGGATGTTCAAATTGAAGCGTCTATTCCCCGCCGCCCCGTTGCCTAGCGCGCCGCTACTGAGCGTTCTGCCGCCCAGCGGCAGTAGCGCGCGCTTGCCCGCGTTGCTGGTGCCGGTGCTGTTAAGCGCGGCCGTAGTGCAAGTGATGCTCCCTTATGCCGATCCGCTGCCGGTGGGCGGCGATGCGCCGCGCCAGACCCGGCTTGCGCCGCCGCCGCAAGTGCCGCTGGTTTTGGTGCCAGCGGCTTTGGCCGTGCGCGGGCTGTTTACCCCCGCGACCGGCCCGGGCACCGCCGCCGCGCCAAGCGACGTGCTGGGCGGCGCGGTGATCGCCGGAACTGTGCAACGCGGGCGCGGGCGATTGGCCGTGGTGCAAGAGCGGAACGGCAGAGTACGCTATGTCGCCGCCGGCGGGATGATCGCGGGGTGGCGGATTATCGGGCTGGCCGCCAATGGTGTTCGGTTGAGCCGGGGCACCGAACAGATTACCGCTGCTTATGGCGCGCCCGCCGCCGGTTTGGCCGCGCTCGCCCTTGAAAACTCGGAAGACGGCCAATGACCCATGCTTACCCGCGCCTCAAAACCATCGCCGTCATCGCGCTGGCCAGCACGGCGGCGGTTGCCGCCGCGCCCGAGCAAATCCCGATTCCCGCGACCCCTGAGCTGGCGCAAATGGGCGATCCCAGCGCCGCCCCGGCTCAAACGACCGTCCCGAACCCTCAGCAAGCTAGCCCCCCGATTTCTGGCCCAGATTATTCGATCCGATCGACCATTGTGCCCGGCGCCGAGCCAGCACCGGTGATGCCCAAGGCGGCCGATCTCAAGATCAAATCGGGCGATCTTTCGGTGAACTTTCCCGATGCTGATCTGACAACAGTCGCGCAGGCGGTGCTCGGCGATATCCTGAAACGCAATTATGTCATCGCGCGCGGGGTAACCGGCCGGGTGACCCTTGTTACCCCGCGCCCGGTCTCGCGCGGGTCGTTGCTCGATCTGTTCGAGCGCGCATTGCGCCAGGCCAATCTGGCAATGGTGCCCGTGGCGGGCGGATTTGAAATCCAGAACTCGGCCAATGCGCGCGAATTAATCGCGGCAAATTCAACCGGGTTTGGCAGCGAGATCCTGACCATGCGCTTTATCAACGCCGATGAAGTGCGCAAAGTTATCGATTCGATCCTGCCCGGGGTGGTGACTGCGACCGACCCCGCGACCGGATCGATCACCATTGCGGGCACCACTGGCCAGCGCGCCAGCGCGCGCGATGTGTTGCAGCAATTCGATGTCGATTGGCTGCGCAACACCAGCTTTGCGCTTTTTGTGCCGAACCGCACCGATGCCCGGCTGATCACGCCATCGATCGACAAGCTGATCAATGCGCCCGATTCGCCGACGCGCGGGCTGGTGAGGCTGATCACGATGAGCCAGCTTAACGGCATTCTGGCGATCAGCACGCAACCGCAATATCTAACCGATGTGAAGCGCTGGGTGGAGATTCTGGACCGCGAGGGGGAGAGCAACGAGCCCAAGATCTTTGTCTACCGTGTGCAAAACGGGCGCGCGCGCGATCTGACCCGCACGCTTAACTCCGCCTTTGGCATTAGCAATGGAGGCGGCGGAAACGGGGGCGGAAATAGCAACGATGCCTTTGCCGACCGCAACGACCAATCGCAAAACGGATCGCAAAGCGGATCGCAGCAGGGCGGACTCGGCCAAAACGGATCGGCCGCAGCCAACGCGCTGCCCCGCCCCGCCTTTGGCCAGAATTCTGGACCTGATGCTGCTGGTGGAGGCGGGAACGGAGGCGCGAACGGAGCGGGCGGCGGCGGGGCAAATGGCCTTGGCTTCAACGCGCGACTGACCGCCGATGAAACCAACAATGCGATCATCGTGCTGGGCACGCCGCGCGAATATGCGACAATCGAAAATGCCTTGCGCCAGCTTGATATCGTGCCGCAGCAAGTGCTGATCGAGGCGGCGATTACCGAGGTGAGCCTGA
>JBBRXQ010000163.1:0-5703 GCA_038238515.1 Sphingomonadales bacterium
ATTGCAGCCCGCGCTGGGTGTAGGACTAGGCCATCGAGATCACCAGACGCAAGTTTGCCTCAACCATTTCCTTCTTGGCACTGCGCGCCTCGCGCTCGCCTTTCTGGACCATGTTGACGATGCGGCGAAACTCGCCGAGCGACATGCCAGTGGCCGCCGCGATATCGGCGATCTCGGCGCGGATGCGCTCAACTGGCTCTGCCTCGTTTGAGGCAAATGCAGCCCATTTTTTGTCCTTGCTCGCCAACGGGGGCAGCCACGCCTCGTCAAGTTCGTGCCCAACATAGCGATCAAGAAAATCCTTGCGCGGCACTTTGTGGCGCTCGGCCAAGCGCAGCATTTGCCCGCCCAGTGTGGTCAGGCGGCGGTTAAAGGCATACAAATTATCGACCAGATATTCGATCTTCGTCGCATGAAATTGCACGCTTTCCACTTGCGCGGTCAGATCTTCGCGCAATTGCTGATAATGCGTCTCTTTGGTCATCGGGAAATTGATGCCAATGGCAAAAGCGTTTAGGCGATCGCGCTGAATACGCTCAAATGTGCGAAATAGATCAGTAATCCGGGAAAATTTCTCCAGCGCTTCTGGCTTAAGCTGCGCTTCCATCTGCGCTAAGCTGAGGGTGTTATCCTCTTCTTCTTCCTCAACTGGGCGAGCACGCCGCTCGCGCAGCTCATCATCATCATCGTCCTCGACGATCTCTGGCTCTTCAACTTCTTCCTCCTCCTTGAAGGAGGGACCAGCGGTCGCTTCGGTAATCTCACCGCCGGCTTCCTCGCCGTCCTCGGCCAAGTTTTCAGGCTGCGGTTCTTTGGAAAGCATCGCATCGAGATCAAGAATTTCGCGCAGCTGCATTTCGCCTGCGTTCAGAGCCTCTGACCATTGGATAATCGCGTGGAAAGTGATCGGGCTTTCGCAAAGACCAAGGATCATGGTGTCGCGGCCTGCTTCGATGCGCTTAGCAATGGCGATTTCGCCCTCGCGGCTCAAAAGCTCGACCGCGCCCATCTCGCGCAGATACATTCGCACCGGGTCATCAGTGCGTTCGACCGTTTCTTTGCGCTTGATAATATCCGGGCGATCGTCGGCGGCTTCGGCCTCGTCCGCTTCGTCATCGGCGTTTTTGTCTTCGGGGTCTGTAGAATCGTCATCGTTTTCAACGATGTTGACACCCATTTCGGAAATCGCCGACATAATGTCTTCGATCTGATCGGCAGACATCTGGTCTTGCGGCAGCGCTTCGTTCAGCTCGTCCATTGTGATTACGCCCCGGCGCTTGGCCCGGGCGATCAGCTTGCGGATCGAAGCATCGTTGAGGTCGATCAGCGGTGCGTCGCCATTATCGGTCGTTTCGTCAGAAGCCATTGAACCTCGGTACCACCTTGTGCCAGCGGTGATTGCCTCGGCTGAGACACCACCTCTTATAATTATAACGAACCTCGAATTCGTCCCATCTGCCCTAGCCGCGCGCGTAAAGCCACCCCTCGTTCGCGCAAGCGCTCCTTTTCGGCTTCAGTTTCTGGGGAGAGCTCTGTCTGATACCTCAGATTTGCCTCCGCCAGCGCCGCCTCAACCGCAGGAATTTCGACAAGTAATGTTACCGCATCGGCAAGTTCGTCTGCGCTGCCATCGCGCGGATTCAAGAATCCAAATGGCAGTTCGGCGAATTCGGCAGCAGCGGGAATATCCAATTGTCGCTCCTGCAATATGGTGCGCAGCGCCTCGCTTTCAAGCGGTTTTGCGGAATCGGAGATCGCCAGCAGTGCTTCGATTAACCGCGCATAACGGTTGCTCGCCTGCAGCACCCGCGTCAGCGCCTCGGCATGGCGCGCAATCTCATTGGGATGCGCGATCAGGCCGACAATCACCGCCGCGAGCAGCCCATCTCCGCTGCCAATCTTTTGCATGCGCGCGGTATCGCTCGCTCCCAATGGCGCGGGAGCAGGCTTCCACGCGCCATTGCGATCTTTTTGAAACGCGCGAACTCCTGGTTGAAATGGCGCGCGCTCGCGCCGCGCAAAGGCCAATGCGTCAAACCGTTCGAGCAGATCGCGGCGATAGAGCGCCCTGATATCGGGGTTCTGGATAGTGCTCACATGCTCCATCAGCCGCGCTTTTAATCCTGCCTTGTCCTCAGGCGTGGTTAGTGGCGCTGCCTCACGCTCGCCCTCCCACAGCATTTCAACCATGCTGCGCGCGGCTTCCAGCAGCGCCTGCATTGCCGGAACGCCGTCGCGCTTGATCACATCGTCGGGATCAAGTCCCTGCGGCAGCGTTACAATGCGAAGCGAATGCCCAGGGCGCAGCAATGGCAATGCCCGCGTAATCGCGCGCATCGCCGCGCGCTGGCCCGCGTTATCGCCGTCAAAGCACAATGTTGGGCATTCGGTAACGCGCCACATTCGCTCGATCTGGTCTTCGGTGAGCGCGGTTCCCAGCGGGGCCACCGCCTCGGCAATGCCTGCTGCTGCCAGCGCGACAACGTCCATATAACCTTCGACCACCACGATCCGATTGTTGGCGCGGGCAACCGGCGCGGCGCGGTGCAGATTGTAAACCGTGCGGCCTTTATCAAACAGCGGCGTGTCGGGCGAATTGAGGTATTTGGGCGCGTCCTTCTTATCGGCGCTCAGGATGCGACCGCCAAATGCGATCACCCGCCCGCGCGGATCGAGGATCGGCAGCATCAGCCGCCCGCGAAAGCGGTCATAAGGATCGCGATCATCGACTACGATGCGCAGGCCCGCCTCGATCAGCATGTCATCGGGGAACGCCGTCAGCGCCTCTTTCAGCGCAGTGCGGCTTTCGGGCGCAAAGCCAAAGCCAAATTCGCGCACCACACCAGATGGAAACCCGCGCGACGCCAGATAATGCCGCGCCTCGGCCCCGCGATCCTCGGCCAAACTGCGCACGAAGAACTCCTGCGCCGCCGCCATCACATCGTGCAGCGATTTCTGCGCCTCTGCCCGCGCCGCCGCGCGCGGATCGGGCGCTGGCACCTCCATCCCGGCCTGCGCGGCCAGCTCCTTCACCGCATCCATAAACGGCAAGCCCTGCTGATCGGTCATCCAGCGGATCACATCGCCATGCGCCCCGCAGCCGAAGCAGTGGTAAAACCCCTTCTCGTCATTGATCGTGAAGCTGGGGGTTTTTTCGTTGTGAAACGGGCAGCATGCCTTGAACTCGCGGCCCGCCTTGGTCACCCGAATGCTGCGCCCGATCACGGCGGATAGCGATATCCGCGTGCGCAGCTCATCCAAGAATTGCGGGGTTAGGGACAAGAGCCGCTCAGGCGAGCGCGGCTTTGACCAGCCCGCTGGCCTTGCTCATATCCAGGCTTTGGCCGTGGCGGGCTTTAAGCTCGGCCACGACGCGGCCCATGTCTTTCAGTGTGCTCGCGCTCAGCTCAGCCTTGATCGCCTCAATCGCGGTCTTGACGTCATCGTCGCTCATTTGCGCGGGCAAAAACCCCTCGATCACTTCCAGCTCGGCCTGTTCGATATCGGCCAGTTCCTGCCGATTGCCTTGCACATAAAGCGTAATCGATTCGCGGCGCTGCTTGATCATCTTTTGCATCACATCGACCACTAGCACATCGTCATCGGGCAGGCTGGCGCCTTCTAGACTAAGCTTGGGGCGCAGCTCGATATCCTTGTCCTTCAGCTTGGCCAAAATCAGGCGCACGGCGGCCAGACGGGGCTTGTCGCCCGCCTTCATCGCCGTGATTTGGGCGGCTTTGATCGTGTCGCGTATCATGGGCTTAAAATTCCTGTGTCAAAATTCTGGGGATGCTTGCGGCCAACAAGGCCATTATCTTGTCGTGTAGGCGAAACTTTATCCCGCCGCTAGGTTGACGCTGGCCGCGCAGAGGCTTAGCCACCGCCCCTTAGCGACATCACCAGCCTTTTGCCCATCGGAGCGCCTTTCACTATGGCCGACCCCGCCCTTTCGCACGCGCCCAAACCAGACGGCGCGACCGCAATCCTTGTGCTCGCCGATGGCTCGGTGGCGTGGGGGCGCGGCTTTGGCGCAGTGGGCGAAGCGATAGGCGAGGTGTGCTTCAACACTGCGATGACCGGCTATCAGGAAGTGATGACCGACCCCAGTTATGCCGGGCAGATCGTTACCTTCACCTTCCCGCATATCGGCAATGTCGGCACCAATGCGGAAGACATGGAAAGCCACGGCGTGCCCGGCGCGGTCGGCTGCGTGGTGCGCGAAGACGTAACCGCACCCGCCAATTTCCGCAGCGAAGGCGGTTTGCAAGCATGGCTGGAGAAGCTGGGTAAGATCGGCATCGCAGGCATCGACACCCGCGCGCTTACCCACCGCATTCGCACTCTAGGCGCGCCCAATGCGGTGATAGCGCACGATCCGACTGGGCGGTTCGACATTCCCGCGCTCATTGCCAAAGCGAAAAATTGGCCGGGGCTGGAAGGCATGGATCTAGCCCGCATCGTCAGCCGCAGCGAAAACGAGGCGTGGCAGGGCAGCGTCTGGCGGCTGGGGCAGGGCTATGGCCGCAGCCCGCATGATATGCGCCCGCATGTCGTTGCGGTGGATTATGGCGCAAAAGACAACATTTTCCGCAATCTGGTCACGGCTGGCGCGGGCGTAACCGTCGTGCCTGCGCAAACCTCGCTCGAAACGATCATGGCGCTCAAGCCCGACGGCGTGTTCCTCTCCAACGGCCCAGGCGATCCAGCGGCAACGGGGATATATGCTGTGCCCGTAATCGCCGCGCTGCTCGAAGCGGATGTGCCGGTGTTCGGCATCTGCCTTGGCCACCAGATGCTCGGCCTTGCGGCGGGCGCGCGCACCATAAAAATGCACCAAGGCCACCGCGGCGCAAACCACCCGGTGAAGCGGTTGGCGGACGGTGTGGTGGAAATCACCTCGATGAACCACGGGTTTGCGGTGGATAACGCGGCGCTGCCTGAGGGCGTGGTAGAGACGCATGTTTCGTTGTTCGATGGTTCGAACTGCGGGATCGCTGTGAAGGGCAAGCGCGCGTTCGGGGTGCAGTATCACCCGGAAGCATCGCCGGGGCCGCAGGACAGTTTTTACCTGTTCAAGCGGTTTGTTGGGATGTTGGGTTGAGGCTGGGCTTGGCCGTCATTTTGGGCTTGGCGACATTTGCAAGCGGTTGTGATGATCGTGTTGCACAGCCAAAACTAGAGCCAATCACGGCGGTTCAGGCTAACGACGCTCGAAACGCAGTCAGCCAGCTTATCGGAAAAAAAGGGCGTGCTTTGATACTAGGTGGCCAGTCGGATGGCCTTAGTTTGTTTGAGTTGGACTGGAGGTCCGGTTTCTCGCCAGACGGCATGAAAGATGGACGGATTGTCTTTTTCGTGAGGGATGATGGCCGAGAAGATGTCTATTCTAGAGATGCAGTAGGCAGGTATGCGTCGGCATTGGAGGACGGCTCCGAGGTTCGTCGAATTTCTCACCCAGATCGGCAAATAGATAGTTGGATTGTCTCGGATCCTTCGACTGGGATCGTAGAGACTCATAACCTCACGGCGGTCCCCAAAGATGGTCTCGTTGACTTGTGGACTTCAAACAAGCCTGTCTCAGTTATCGGTGCCAGCGCGAAGCTGTTCCGCTCTAGCTGTGTACGAGCCTAAAATGCGTAAACGCACTAACATCTCCTCGAAAAGGGGCCTCACTGCTCCCCTCCCCGGCGGGGAGGGGTTGGG
>JBBRXQ010000164.1:0-5700 GCA_038238515.1 Sphingomonadales bacterium
CGATCCCGATCTGCTGCCGATCGAGCTTGAGCAGTCGTTCCTCGATGAATGCCGCGCCAGCTTGCCCGAACTGCCCGATGCCAAGCGCCGCCGCTATGAAACTACGCTGGGCCTTTCGCCTTACAACGCGGGCGTGCTGACGGCGGAAGTGGACACCGCGCGCTGGTTTGAACACCTGCTCACCGCTACCGCTGCGCGCGCGAACAAGCCCGAGGTCGACGTGGCCAAGCAGGCCGCCAACTGGCTCACCTCCGAGCTGTTTGGCGCGCTTAACAAGCTTGGCCGCACGCTGGATAACAGCCCGGTCAGCGCCGATGCGGGCGGCGAATTGCTCGCGCTGATCAGCAGCGGCACGATCTCAGGCTCGATCGCCAAGCAGGTGCTCGAAAAAATGCTCGAGACCGGCGACGCCCCCGGCGTGATTGTTGAGCGCGACGGCCTAACGCAGACCAGCGACACCGGCGCGATCGAGGCCGCCGTAGATGCCGTTCTCGCCGCCAATGCCGACAAAGTGGAACAATATCGCGGCGGCAAGGAAGCCCTGTTCGGCTTCTTCGTCGGCCAGACGATGAAAGCGATGCAGGGCAAAGGCAATCCGGGGCTGGTGAACGAGGTGCTGAAGGCACGGTTGGGGTAGGGTTGAGGTAAAAGGTACGCATGGTCTGTTATTATCGGTTCGCAGCAAAATGCGGCATTCTGCTCGGCGGAGCACTGATGATAACCTTTGGTTTTGCGTCGCTAGGCGCCGCACCCGTCCGCAAAATTTCTCCTGCTTCCCTGCCCTTGAAAGCCTCGCTTCCGCCATCCCAGCTTGATGCGACCATCGCGACGGCTTTAGGCGATGCTGCGGGCAAGCGACGCGCGGGCTTGTTGTGCTTGCCCAACGGCAAACTGCGCGTGCGCGATTTTGCGTCAAGTGCAATTGCGTTTCGAGCGATCGTCGCACAAGCCCTTGACGAGAGGAAGTCTGCCTACCCGGCTTTGGTGGCAGACGGGACAGCGTTCTCGGTGAGGCTTGTCATGATTAACGCAAACCTCTGCGCCCGTTCGTGGGGCGCGTTTGGGCGCGGGGACCGGGTTTCGCTCTCGGGGACAACGTCGGTGACGTTTGAATGGGTGTTCAAGCGAGCTTTGGTCGAACGTCACGCGACCGAAAGGGTCACACTAACAGTGCCCCGCGACGACGCCGCAGCACCCGAGGACATCCTGCTCCGCGCAGTTGGCCAATTGGTCGATCAAATCGGAGCCGATGATAAGGCGGCCTGACCCCCTCACTCCCCCGCCTTAACCACCTCTACCGGCAGCCCGAGCGCGTCCAACTGCGGGCGCACTTTGGCGGCGTCGCCGACGACAACCCAGACCAGCTTGGCGGGATCGATTGCGGCGCGCGCGGCTTTGTCGATGTCGGCGGCGGTCATGGCTTTGTAGCGTGCGGGCAGGCTCACGAAGTAATCGTCAGGCCGTTTGAAATTCACGATCTTGGCCACGCCATCGAGCACCGCGCCCGATGTTTCGAACATGCCCGGAAGCTCGCGCGCGCTGGATTCTGTGGACCATGCCAGCTCTTCCGGACGAACGCCGTTCGGCCCGAGAAACCCGGCCAGCTCCTTGCGGATTTCAGCGATGGCAGGGCCGGTCTTGTCGGTTTGCACCGGGGCGATCACGCGGATCAGCAGCCGGTCGATCCGCTCGCTTATCCCGCTGCCGGTGGTGTAGGCCCAGCCCTTGGTTTCGCGCAGATTGCTGTTAATCCGCCCCAAAAAGCCGCCAATCACCTCGTTGGCGGTGCGCAGTGTGATCAGGTCTTCGGTGCCCTTGGCATCCAGCACTTCACCCGCCGTGATCATCGATTGCGGCGCACCGGGCCGATCAACCAGCAGGATGCGAGCGGTTGATACAGGGATAGGTTTGGCGAAATCTTTGACCGGCGCAGGTTCAGCCGGTGCCTTCCAGCCCCCAAAGCTCGCCTCCAGCATGGGCACCAGCGCCGCCAATGTCGTGTCGCCAACGACAAACACATCGGCGGCATCGGGCCGGAGCCAGCGATGATGCTGCGCGAGAAGCTGCGCGCGGGTGAGCGTTTTCACCACCGCCGCGTCGCCGATGCCCGACGGCGGAATGCCGTAAGGGTGCGCCGGGCCATAGATCGCGGGATACAGCACCCGCGTGGCGACGCTGCCCGGATCGTTAAGCTCTGCGCCGATCGAAGCCAGCTGTTGCGCGCGCACCCGCTCAAGTTCCGACGGAGCGAGCGCGGGGCGGCGCACATAGTCCGCCAGCAGATCAAGCGAGGGAGCAAGATTGGGGGTTACCGCGTCGAGCTGAAACGCGGTCCAATCCGCCGTGGCAAAGCCATTGATGTTTGCGCCCAATCGCTCTCGCGCGCGGGCCAGCGCGGACGAATCGAGCGTTTCGGTGCCTTCGTTCATCAGCCGCAGCAGCAGCGATGTCGTGCCCAGCGCTGTTTTGGGATCGGCGGCAAAGCCCGCATCAAACGCCACGCGCACCGAAACAATCGGCACAGCGGCGCGGCGGGCGAAGAAAACCTTCATCCCGTTAGAAAGCGTGGCACGCTCAATCTTCGGAAATTCGAGCGGCTGCTGATCGGCGATCGGCGGCATTTGCGTCCGATCAACCGGCGGGACCGGCTGCCGCGGCTGCACAATCGCCGGGTCGCGCCAATAGGCAGGGCGGGCGGCCCCGCCTTCTGCGCGATATCCGCCCCGCGCTTCGCCGCCCTCTGTCCGCTTGCCCGGCTTCACGATCAGCGTGAACGCCGGGCGTTGCAGCCATTTGGCCATTGCTTTGCGCACCATGCCCGGGGTGAGCTTAGCCACCCGCGCCAGCTCCTTGCGGTAATGCTCAGGGTCGCCTGAAAACAGCAACCCCTCGGCCAGGGTCGAAGCTTTACCGCCGCCGCCGCCCACCGATTCAAGCTGGCGGATCTGCCCCGTGGCGATCACGGTGGCAGCGCGCGCCAGTTCGTCCGTGCTCGGGCCGTCCTTAATCAACCGCGCGATTTCGGCATCGAGCGATGCGCCCACTGCGCTTGGCTCAGACCCCGGCTTTACATCTGCCGAAGCGATAAACTGCGCGGCCTGCGCGTAAGCATCAAGGCTGGCAGTGACGCCCACCGCGATCTGGCTGCCGCGCACCAGCGCATCGTCAAGCCGCGAGCTGGCGAGGCCGCCGAGCACCACCGCGCCCACTTGCAGCGGCAAGTAATCAGGATTGTCGAGCCCCGGCACCGCCCACATCCGATAAATGCGCGTGGTCGCCACCTGATCTAGAATCGTTTTGGTTATGGGAGCGGGCAGGGTTGGCACAGGGGCGGCCACGGGCAGCAGTTTTGGCCCCGCCGGAATGCCGCCAAACCACTTAGTGACCGCAGCGCGCGCGGTGGGCAGATCTATATCACCCGCCAGCACAAGGATCGCGTTGTTGGGTGCGTAGTGATCGCGAAACCAGCCGCGCACGTCATCCAGCGTTGCGCTGTCAAGGTCCGCCAACGATCCGATCGTATCGTGATGATAAGGATGGCCCGAAGGATAAAGGTTTTCAGATTGCTCGTAGCCGACCAGTCCATAGGGTTGGTTGTCGTTCCCGCGTTTTTCATTCTGCACCACGCCGCGCTGGTTATCGAGCTTCTCCTGAGTCATCGCAGGAAGCAAATACCCCATTCGGTCGCTTTCAAGCATCAGGATGCGATCGAGCGCGCCTGTTGGCACAGTTTCAAAATAATTGGTCCGGTCAAACCACGTCGTGCCATTGAAATCGGTCGCGCCGATCTGCTGCAGCGGTTCAAAGAAATCGCCGGGCGCATGCTCCGATCCGTTAAACATCAGATGCTCGAACAGATGGGCAAAGCCGGTCTTTCCCCGCGGCTCATGCTTTGAGCCCACGCCATACCATACCGAAACGCCGATTACCGGCGCTTTCCGGTCAGTGTGAACCAGAACAGTTAGACCATTGGGGAGGGTGAAGCGGTCGTAAGGAATTGTCACCGCTCTCACCAAATCGGCCAATGGCGCGGCTTTAGGTGCGACCGGCGGGGCCGGCGCGGGCATTTGGGCCAACGCAGGCTGAGCTAGGATGAGAGCAAGGACGAGGAAGCTGGCAGCGGGAAGTCGGGTCATGAACACCATGGTTGTTCGCTTGGAAATGCGGTTAGTCTTTCAGACTACACCCCACCTGAACAGGGGCAAAATGAGCTGGTATTCTTAATGATGACCTTAAACTGTTTCTGCGTGCGTGCGAGGGCGGCCATGATGATATTCGTCATCTTCATGCCGGCCAGCGTCATGGTCGCCAAATTCCAAGAGACAGTGAGGCTTCTGGTCTTGAGCAAAGAGCTTAACCGCCTTTCCGCGACCGACGCGCTCACCAGGTTTAAACGCTGCCACGCCTTCATCGAGAGGCTGCAAAACCGGCTTGAGCGTGCCGCGCCGTTGACGCTCATTCTGGCTGACCTCGATGGCTTCAACGCCGCGCGGAGCATCCCCGCCCAAGCGCGCAGCACTTTCACCGACACCCCCTTGTGTGGCTAATGCGCAACACTATCTCCTGTGGTGAACAGGAGGACCACAAGCCATGAACCTCGAGAAATTCACCGACCGCGCCAAGGGCTTTCTTCAGGCCGCGCAGACTGTCGCCATTCGCAATAACCACCAGCGGATTACCCCCGACCACGTGCTGAAAGCCTTGCTCGAAGACAGCGAGGGCATGGCTTCTGGCCTGATTCAGCGTTCGGGCGGAAATCCCGCGCTTGCGCAGGCCGAGGTCGACAAGGCGCTGGCCAAGATGGCAGCAGTTTCAGGCGGCGGCGCGCAGCAAACGCCGGGGCTGGATAACGATGCGGTGCGCGTGCTCGATGCGGCCGAGCAGATCGCGACCAAGTCTGGCGACAGCTTTGTTACCGTTGAGCGCATTCTGGTGGCGCTCTCGCTCGCCACCACCACTTCTGCTGGGCAAGCGCTGAAAGCCGCCAAGGTTACCCCGCAGGCGCTCGAAGCCGCGATCAGCGAGCTGCGCGGCGGGCGCAATGCCGACAGCGCCAACGCCGAAAACGCCTATGAAGCGATGAAGAAATACGCCCGCGATCTGACGCAGGCGGCGCGCGACGGCAAGCTTGATCCCGTGATCGGCCGCGATGAGGAAATCCGCCGCACGATCCAGATCCTGGCGCGGCGCACCAAGAACAACCCCGCGCTGATCGGCGAACCCGGCGTGGGCAAAACCGCGATTGCCGAGGGGCTGGCGATCCGCATCGCCAATGGTGATGTGCCAGACAGCCTGAAGGACCGGCGGCTGATGTCGCTCGATATGGGCAGCCTGATCGCGGGCGCGAAATATCGCGGCGAGTTTGAGGAACGGCTAAAATCCGTCCTCGACGAGGTGAAGGGCGCCGAAGGCGAGATCATCCTGTTTATCGATGAAATGCACACGCTGATCGGCGCGGGCAAAGGCGAAGGCGCGATGGACGCCTCCAACCTATTGAAGCCCGCCTTGGCGCGCGGCGAATTGCACTGCATTGGCGCGACCACGCTTGATGAATATCAAAAGCATGTTGAAAAAGACCCCGCTTTGCAGCGCCGCTTTCAGCCAGTGTTTGTGGGCGAGCCGACTGTGGAAGATACCATCAGCATCCTGCGCGGGCTGAAGGAAAAGTATGAGCTTCACCACGGCGTGCGCATTACCGAC
>JBBRXQ010000165.1:0-5677 GCA_038238515.1 Sphingomonadales bacterium
GCATGATTGTTAAAGGCATGAGGCGCGCCGGTATGGATGTTCCACAGATCGAAATCGGTCTTCATGTCCATCTCCTTGCAAAAGCGAATGGCTGCCCGTCATCAACGCGCAGCCATTGCTAAACCTAATGCGGCTCCCCGCCTACTGCCCGAAGATCACGGTCCGCGGAATTTTACGCCCAGTTCAGCGCCAAAGTAGCGCGGTGCGCCAAAGTTTGAATTGAGCCACAGCCCAGCCACGTTCTGCGATGCGATCCGATAGCGTTGATCGGTCAAGTTCCGGCCCATCACCCTCACGTAATACTGATCGTCAACCTGCGACAGCGTGAGCGACGCATTAACCAGTGTACGCGCGTTGAGGAACGTATTGCCGAGCGGATCGTTGATTGCCTGCGTATTCAGGTTGCGCGCGGTATAAGCGGCAGAGGCATTGGCGATCATCTTGTAACGTGTGCCCAGCGGCACCTGATATGTGCCATCCAGAGTCCATTGCCATTTGGGCGCGCGATCAAGTGGCGCAGTTGCAAGGTCATAACCAGCACCAGGCGCAGTATATTGATCATACTTCGCGTCTTGATATCCGAGTACGCCGCGCAAAGTGAACCCTTTGAACAGACGCGCGGTGGCCTCGGCCTCAATGCCCTTCACTGTGGCGCTGGCAGCGTTTACGAAGATCGTGACCTGGTTGGACTGACCATTGACGATCAGCGGCACATTGAGCTGCTTTTGTAGGTCCTTATACTTCACGTAAAATCCGGTGAGGTTAAAACGCAGTCGCTTATCGAACAGTTCGCTCTTCACGCCAACTTCAAAACTATCGGCGGTTTCAGGGTTGGTGGCGCGCGCAGCCGTGCGAAATGCATCGAGATCGGCACCAAAGGGCGCAAAACCGCCAATCTGATCATTAAAACCGCCGCCCTTAAACCCGCGCGAATATGTCGCGTAGAGGTAAAGATCGCGCTGCGCCTGCCAACCAAGGCTTGCGCGCCAAGTCGGCCTGCGCACGGCATTCTTCACATTCACCACACCGGCCGTGTAATTAAACACGCTGGCATCAAGCGCTTCGTTCACCTGAATGGTAGGGTCAAACCCGCCGTTCAGCGTGGGAATAAACGCCTGCTGGCGGCCAAACCATTCCTTGTTTTCCCAAGTATAGCGTGCACCGGCAGTAAAAGTGACCTCTGGCGTGATTTTATATGTGCCTTCGGCAAACACCGCCTTCGAACGCGATTTCTGCGCGTTGCAAAGGATATACGGTGTGTCGTTCCAATTGCCGAAAGGCAGCGGCCCGCTTGTCAGGTCAAGGAAGCCGAGAATTTGCGCAACGCAGAAATCGATCGATTCATGCTGATAAAACCCGCCGAGAACCGCATCGAATGGGCCTCCCGTATTAGTGGCTAGGCGCAATTCCTGCTGGAATGTTTTGCGGTTATCGTCTCGCGTTGCATCAAAGAACGAGAGCGATTGGCCGTCTGCCGCGATCGGCGCCGCGCCGGCATAAGAGTTCGGTATCCGCGAACGCTGGCTGCGCCACCCGGTAACCGAGGTTAGCTTGCCGAAATCGAAATCGATATCAGCGTTAAAATAATAGCCATCAACCGAGATGCGCTGGCCATCGCGCATTTTGATCAGGCCATCTTGGCGGTTTGAAACAGCTGCATTGTCGAGCGGGTCGTTGCTGTTTGGATTCTGACGGATTGCGCCAACCAGATCGGTTAGGAACGGCGCGGTACCAGTGAACAGATAGTTTTCATTCACCGAAGGCACGGTTTCTGAACGATCCCGGATCCGCTCATACTGCGCCAACAGATGAATGCGATCGCTTGGCTCCCACAGCGCTTTAGCGCGCATCGAGATCACCTCTTTGCCGCCCGCCCTTTTGCCATCAAGGCAGCCGCTCACACCGACAAATTTGCTGATCGGGCCGGTGTAACTCGCTGGATACAAACCGTTTACCGGACCATAACAAGCGCCATTGCGGTAAAAGCCCGAGGTATTTTCTGAGCCGACCACGAAGCGAAGCGCGAGCTTATCTGTTATCGGCACATTGGCGGCAAGCTGAAGCCTGCGGGTGTTAAAGCTGCCCAGCTCAACGCGGCCTTCCACGCCGATCACACCCTGCTCCGGGCGCTTGGTCCGCACCGTTACCGCGCCGCCCGTAGTGTTCTTGCCAAACAGCGTGCCCTGAGGGCCGCGAAGGACCTCGACCTGCGCAATATCAAACGTATCGAGCAACTGCGTCTGCACCGAGGATACGACAAAGTCATCGACCAGCACGGCAACGGGCGGCTCAAAATAAACAATGATTGAAGTTTGGCCAACGCCGCGCATCGCAAACGAAGCCGCGTTGAAATTGGTAATGGTGTTGGCTGAGAAATTTGGCACAAATGCAGCCAAATCGCCGATATCGCGCGGGCTGACCGTGCGGATCAGCTGCGAATCAATCGCCGACACCGCGACTGGCGTTGACTGAAGGTTCGAATTTCGGCGCAGCGCCGTAACGACGATGTCATTCAGCCCATCGTCTATGCCACTTGTCGGAGCGGCAGCATCAGCAGCGGCTCCAGCCGGAGCTGCTTGATCAGCCGCATGCGCCAACGAAGGCATCACCGAGCCTGCTGCAATCAGCGCCGCAGCCGCACTCGAACGCCAAAGAAAATGCCGTACCATCCCCGTCTCCTCTTTCCCGCCATCTTTGCGAGATTAGCCGCAGAGATACCATGAAAAATGCCCAAAGCAAGCAGACATGAATGTTTTTTTGAATATGACAAATCCTGCTAGCCGCGCGCAGCCGCAAAGGCTCGGGCCCGGCAAAGCTGCCCTCAATGTCCACGAATTATCAAACCAAGCATGATTGTTTTTGTCTGAAGCCACGCTATCATCGGCAATGAAAGAGCTCACACGAGCCAGATACGGGAGCGGATTTTGGGAGCTTGGGCAAATGGCCGTTTGATGGCCGCTCGCCACCACTCTGCCGCAATCGCTCTGCGCTAATCAGCTTGTAAACCTCTGGCCGGACACTCCACTATGGCATTCAGTTTCCTCTCACGCTTCCGCATCCGGGCAGACCGAGAGGCTGATTTTATCGCGCTAGCCCATCAAATGGAGGCGCTCGCCCCCACCGAGCCGGGCACGCTGGCCTATAAATTTTATCGGCTAGCTGAGCCGGGCATGTTCGCGGTCTATGAAAGCTTTGCCGATGAGGCAGACGACCGCGCGCATGGTGAATACGCGCACAACAAGCCGCTGATCGAGCAAATGCTTGGCTGCATGGACGGCATGTACGAACGCGAACTTCTCTTTGATCTTGACTAAGTTTTTCCACGGCGCCTGATCTGAACTAAAGGTTTTTCGTAAATGTCATTCATGCTCAAACGCCCGAACGTTCTGTTGCTCGCGATTGCCGCCTTCGCCGCATCATTGGCGGCTGCAAGCCAGGCCGCACCGCCGGAAACCATCGCGCGGATCAAGTCTGTGGACGATTTGCAGGCGCATGACGCCTCGCGCATTGATCCCGCCACCGCGCCAGGCCGGCCGCTGTTCGAGCAAAACTGCGCAATGTGCCATCTCGGCGGCGTGGCCAAGGCGCCCTCGCCGGTGTTCCTCGCGATGCTCGCGCCCGATGCCATCGTGGCCTCGCTCACCAGCGGCGTGATGAAATCGCAAGCCACGATGCTTTCGCCCGCGCAGCGCATCGAAATTGCCGAGTATCTTACGCACACATCCTACGCTTCGTATCAGCGCCCCGCGCCGCCGCCGCAATGCAGCGGTCCATCCGCCGCTTTCGATATGCGCGATGTGCCCGGCGCAATCGGGTGGGGCCGCGACAATCGCCGCTTTGTTCCCGCAGGTGTTGCTGGGATGCGCAAGGGCGATCTACCCCGGTTGAAGCTGCGCTGGTCATTCGCCTATCCGGCCTCCAGCCATGCGCGCTCTCAGCCCACGCTCGCTTGGGGCACGCTGTTTGTCGGCAGCCAAGATGGCACCGTTTATGCCTTTGATCCCAAGAGCGGCTGCACCAAATGGACCACCCGGCTCAGCGCCGAGGTTCGCACCGGCATCGTCGCCGACCCTGTCAGCAGACGGCTCTATTTCGGCGATATTCTGGGCAAGGCACACGCACTTGATGCGATGACCGGCAAAGAGATTTGGGCCGAGCGGATGAGCGACCACGCCGATGCCACGATCACCGGCACCCCCACATTGGGCGGCGGACTGCTTTATGTGCCGGTGTCCTCGCTCGAAGTGGTGCAAGCCGGCAATGCGCAATATGCGTGTTGCACCTTCAGAGGCTCCGTCGCGGCGCTAGACCCCGCCACGGGCCGGGAAGTTTGGCGTGCATACACTGCAGGGGTGCCCGTTCCGCAAGGCAAGACATCGGATGGAGCGCCGATCCTTGGCCCCTCTGGCGCGCCGGTTTGGAACAGCCCGACTTATGACAAGGCTAGTGGGCGGGTATACTTCGGCTCGGGTGAAAATTATTCGACGCCCGCAGACGAAAATTCTGATGCCGTTTTCGCGGTCGACGCAAGGACCGGCGCGCGCGTCTGGCAGACCCAGTTGACCGCGCAGGATGCATGGAATGTCGGCTGCATGATCGGCCTCGGCACGTGTCCCAAGGAAAATGGGCCGGATTACGATGTAGCCGCCTCTCCCTTGCTGGTCCCAATTGGCAAGGGCGGGCATATGCTAGTTGTCGGCCAAAAGTCTGGTCAGGTTTGGGGCATCCATCCAGTTACCGGCAAAGTCGCTTGGAACACGCGCATCGGCCACGGCGGCACGCAAGGCGGCATCCACTTTGGCATGGCAGCAGAAGGCAGCCATGTATTTGCCCCAGTAAACGACATGGCCGAAACCGGAGATGGCCGCGTGTATGATCCGGCGACCCGCGGCGCTGGGCTGCATGGAATAGACGCGGCAACCGGCAAAGAGCTCTGGTTCGCCCGCGCGCCCAACAAATGCGCCGGGATCAAATTCTGCGATCCGGGAATTTCGGCGGCGGCAACGGCCATCCCCGGCATGGTCTTTGCCGGGCATCTCGATGGGATGTTCCGTGCCTATGATAGCCTCACCGGCAAAGTTCTGTGGGAAACTGATACTACACTGCCAGTGCCCTCGATCGATGGCCGCACCGCCAAAGGGGGCAGTATGAGCGGCTCAGGCCCCGCAGTTTGGAAGGGGATGGTCTTCGTCAATTCTGGCTATGGGATGTACAGCCACATGGCCGGAAACGCTCTGCTGGCCTACGATGTTGCGCCAAAGCCCTGAACTTCGCCGTTGCACAACGTCGCAATATGACAAACTGACTGCGCGCCTAATTTTTGCAATGATATTTTATATCTACCGAGGGCCGCGCATTGCGCCTCTAATCCAATTGTGCGATGCGGAATCATTGCGGTGGACGGAGTTCAAATGGCGGGTGAGCGGATCGGTTGGGGTCAGGCCGTCAGATGGCTGAGAGAGATCGTCGGGCCAGACACGGCCTATGTTCGGCTCGCCATCGTTTATGGTGTTGCGATCAGCCTTCTCTCAATCGCCACTCCTATTTCGGTCCAGCTGCTGATCAACAGCGTAGCGAACACCGGCTTGCCCGCGCCCTTGTGGACGCTGGCAGCGTTGCTCTTTAGCCTGCTTACGCTTTCGGCGGGGTTGTATGCGGTCCGCTACTGGGTCATGGC
>JBBRXQ010000166.1:0-5658 GCA_038238515.1 Sphingomonadales bacterium
AGGCCGCGTTCGTTCACAATAGTAATGATCTCATGAGCCGTTTTAGCCGGATTAAGCCCAGTTGTATCAGGCCCAGTCGTATCAGGCCCAGTTGTACCGGCCACTTGCTCCGCCATGCCCTATGCGTCCTGTCCCAGAAATTCCGATGCGATCGTGATGTAGTTGCGCCCTGCATCGCGCGCCGCTGCTGTAGCCTCGCGCACAGCCATGCTCGCGCGCGCTTTAGCCAAGCGGATTAGCATAGGTAGATTGATCCCTGCGATCACTTCTACGCGGCCCGCTTCCATAAGCGAAATTGCCAGATTTGATGGGGTGCCACCAAACAGGTCGGTCAACACGATGACGCCCGCCCCGCTATCGACTCGGCGAATCGCGTCGGCAATTTCGCGGCGGCGCTTTTCCATGTCATCGTTGGGACCAATGCAAACCGCTGCCATGTCTGGCTGGCGGCCGACCACGTGTTCCATAGCGTTGATAAACTCATCAGCCAGCGCGCCGTGGGTTACGAGAATAAGTCCGATCATCAGGAAAATTGGCTCCGAAGGGCGACCCGGCGATTTACACCCGGAATGTCAAGCGCGCTATCAGACAAAAGCGCCCAAGCGACTAACAACCGGCGGCCTAGCACAGTGTCATTCAGAGCACCCCCATTCCGGTTACACGTTATGCTGATGATGCGATTGCCCTCAATCATGTCTGCGTTCCTTCGATCAAATCGGCAGAACGCGAGCTTAGGTTGCGATGCAGCAATGTGGGCGAAAAACCGCTCCGGCGCAAGGCGATTGCGATCTCTTCCGACATGAACACCGAGCGATGCCGCCCTCCGGTGCAGCCAAAGGCGATATTGACATAAGCCTTGCCATTCGCCTCAAACCGAGGGAGCAACATCAGCAAAAGGTCGCGAATACGCTCAAAGGCCTCAGCAAACGAAGGGTCACGGCGGATGAACGCGCCCACTGGTAAATCCATTCCGGTCATGGGACGCAGATTTGGATCCCAATGGGGATTGGCCAAAAATCGCATATCAAACACCAGATCGGCCAGCGGCGGAGTTCCGCGTGAAAAGCCAAAACTGCTGATCGTTACCGTTGTGCGCTGCGGCACTTGCGCGGCAAACTGTTCGCGGATTGCTTGTTGAAGGTCGTTGACTGTGAAATCGGTGGTTGAGATAACAACATCTGCCCAGCGGCGCAGCGGCTCGAGCAATTCACGCTCGGCAGCGATGCCTGTGGCAGCGGCCTTGTCCTCGCTCATTGGGTGGCGCCGGCGAGTTTCATTATAACGCCGGGCCAGTTCGCTTCCGCCGCAGTCAAGAAAAACGGTGGTCACCGCCAGATCGCTACGCTGCGTTAGCCGTTTAACCCGTTCGATCGTACGAATGGGGTCAAATCCGCGTGTGCGCGTATCAAAGCCGATCGCGAGCGGAGAGCCTGCGTCAAGCTGGGCGGAGCCCGGCTCGGTCTCAAGCAACCGATCGAGCAGCCGGATCGGAAAATTGTCGATCGCCTCCCAGCCCATGTCTTCAAGAGTGCGCAAAACAGTCGTTTTGCCCGCCCCGAGCACACCGGTGACAAGCAGAATGCGCTGGGGCTGTTGATCCGAATCAAGCACGATCTCATGACTTTGCGCCGAACCAAGGCCGATTGGAAGCCGGTTAGCACAAGTGGCGCGCTGGAAAACCGGTGTCACTGTCCCATCAAGACGCACCAGACGCAGCGTCTAGGCCATAATGTGTCAGCGCCAATTCGGCGCGTAATGCCAATTGCGGGCTGTCTGGCCACAGCCGGATGAGCGGCAATATCTGCCCCGCCCTGGCCACGGATTCGGGGCCGGTTATGAAACGCGGCGCAGCATGATCCAGCACAACCACAAGCGCAATCGGCACAGCCGAAAGGGCGGGCATTTCTAGAATCCCCAAATTGCGCACTTCGATTTTGCCCGCGATTGCCCTCACCGGCCCTGCCCATAGCGGCCCATTTTCGGACCACAGCAGCACCCCATCATCGCCAACAAGCCGCGCACCGCGATCGATCAGCGCCAAGGCAAGGCTTGATTTGCCAATACCGGAAACCCCCTCGATCAGCACACCACGCGCGCCAATCGCTACGCACGTCGCCTGCCACTGCTCAGCGTTCGGCGCTATGGTGAGCCGCTCGTCCCCGCTCATTCCTCGACTTCTCCGGCCATGGGCAGATCGAGCACGAGCACAGTGCCCGGCTTACCGTCCTCGCGCTCAGCGATTGCCAGCGCGCCGTCGTGCGCCTCGGCAATGGTGCGCGCGATCGCCAGCCCAAGACCGCTATGCGCGCCAAAGGCCTCGCTTGCCGGACGTACTGAATGAAAGCGTTCAAACACTTTGTCGCGCTCGGCTTCGGGGATGCCGGGCCCTTGATCGGATACCGTCAACCTCACCCTGCCACTCTCGGCGCGCACCGCGACATCAACCGCGCCGCCCGGCGGCGAAAACGAAACAGCATTGTCGAGCAAGTTTTCAAGCACGCGCTCAAGCTGCAAGGCATCGCCTAGCACGGCGGTAACCCCCCCACCGCGCAGAAACCGGATATCGGCACCTGGTCGCTCGGCACGCATTCCGCGCGCACCGACAATCGTCTGTGCGATCAGCGCCAAATCGAGCGTATCAAACGGTATCCGGGTAAGCTCGGCATCGATCCGGCTTGCGGCCGCGATCTCCGTAATAAGCCGGTCGATCCGCCGCATGTCGTGCGCAGCAATGGCCGCAAGTTGGCGGCGCAGCGCGGGATCTTCGACCTTATCCATCGATTCAAGCGCGCTTGAAAGCGATGCGAGCGGATTTTTCAGCTCATGCGCCACATCCGCAGCAAAGCTTTCAACCGCGTCGATCCGCTCTCGCAAGGCGCTCGTCATGTCTGAAAAAGCGCGCGCAAGCAGACCGATCTCATCGCCGCGCTCGGGCAAGCGCGGCACCACCACCGCGCGATCGCGCCCCAGCCTTACACGTACTGCGGCGCGGACGAGGATGCGCAGCGGCTGAACGATCGTGCGCGCCAGAAACAGCGAAAGCTGAACCGAAAGTAACAATGCAAACCCGACGATCAACGCCAAAGTTTGGCGCGCATCCCGCACCGACTGAGTAATGTCGATCGCATTGCGCATCACCAACAACATTTCACCATCGCCGCCAACCGGGATAGCTGCCGTGATCACCGGTGTGCGATCGGGCGCAAAGCGCAGATCGACTTCGGTGCGCTTGGTGACGCGCGCTTGCTTGATTTCGGGCCAATTGGCGGCTGAAGGCTGTGGCGGTTGGTCAAAGCGCTCAATCGGCGGGGTTCTGACGACAAACTCCACCCATCGATCAAGCGCGCGTGCGGCGGTTTTAAACCAAGGCTCATTGATCGGATCAACAAACGAAAATGGCGGGGGCGCTAGCTGAAAGCTATCTGCGATCAGACCATCTTTGACATCATATAGCGTCAGGCGCAGCTGCTGGGCAGGTCCAATGCGGGCCAACAGCGCGCGTTGTTGCACAATGTCCGCGCCGCTCAGCGCCGCAGCGGCAATCTCGGCCTCAGCGCGGGCTAGCTTAAAGCGCTCCTCAAGTAGCTGATTTCGGTAGCTATCGAGATAGAAAAAGCCTCCAGCCAAAAGCCCCAGTGCGATCACATTGACCGCCAGAATGCGAGAGGTAAGCGAGAGCCCGCGTGTGCGCCACACACGGCGGCGCGCATTAAAACGGGGCGGCAGCCGTGCGGCCAAAGAACTAGGTGTCGGAGAAGGAATAGCCTGCTCCGTACAACGTATCGATCCCCGAAAACTGCGAATCAGCGAGGCGAAACTTTCGTCGCAGGCGCTTAATGTGGCTATCGATCGTCCGATCATCGACAAACACATCGTCATGATATGCTGCGTCCATCAGCTGGTTGCGGGTCTTTACCACACCCGGTCGCAGCGCCAGCGCCTCAAGAATCAAAAACTCGGTAACTGTCAGCGAAACCGGGCGGCCATCCCATTCAACCGCATGCCGCGCAGAATCGATGAGCAGCCGCCCGCGCCGGATTGGTTCCGGCAGAGCCTCAACCTGCTCTTCGCCAGTTGGGTCCATACGAGTTATCTCGGTGCGGCGCAGGATCGCGCGGATCCGGGCGATCAACAACCGTTGGCTAAAAGGCTTAGTGATGTAATCATCAGCCCCCATCGCAAGACCTTGCGCCTCGTCCGCCTCATCATCCTTGCTCGTCAAGAAAATCACCGGCAATTGGCTTTTCTCGCGCAGCCGTCGCAGCAATTCGTGTCCGTCCATTTGCGGCATCTTGATATCGCACACCGCAAGATCAGGCGGATTCTCAAGCAGCGCCTTGAGCGCAGCGGCACCGTCGTAATACAACCGGGTTACGAAACCCTCGGTCTGAAGCGCGATCGACACAGTGGTCAAAATGTTGCGATCATCATCGACCAGCGCAATAGTATATGGCTGATGCGAGCCAGCATTTAAGCCCGAGCTGGGAGTTGTTAAAAAGCTTGCGGTTGAGCTTGGAATCTCTGGTGAAGATTGGGTCACAGCGTTTTTCCGGTCTGCCGGTGGCGGAATTGCCATGCATGCTTAAACCGCAGTGCGACACGATAGCGCGCGGTGCAGTTGCTGGCAATCAGATCGGCTTCCTAGCTTACGCAGGTTGCATGCGGTGCACTTTGTTGCACATAAAACTTCGTTGTCTCGCGCGGTTTGACGCCGCAATGCGCAATCTCTATGCGCTGATACGCGAGTCAATGCATTCGTATTCGAACTCGACGATTTAAGGCGGCCACGGCCCCGGCGGAGCGATACTCCGTCAGGAGCAGATGGTCCGCCGAGTGGGAGACCTACCTTGTCTGATTCTGCACTGAATGTTTCGCTTTCGCAGCAGGGCTTTCCCGAACCGTCGCGGTTATTTTCCAATTTAGGCACAGCACCGCTCATTGAGCACGCAATAAGGAATGGCGAGGGCATCCTCGCCGCAGACGGGCCGCTGGTTGTAGCAACAGGCGCTCGCACCGGGCGCTCCGCCAAGGATAAATTCATCGTCCGCGATGAAGAGACCGAAAATTCCGTGTGGTGGGGCAAAACCAACGCATCGATGACGCCAGAGCATTTCGCCGCGCTGAAGGCTGATTTTATTACGGCGTTGGGCGGCAGGGATGCGCTGTATGTCGCGGATCTGTTTGGCGGCAGCCAAGCCGGCTACCGGGTCAATGTCCGCGTGATCAACGAGTTGGCATGGCACAACCTGTTTGTACGCACGCTGCTGGTTCGCCCAACCCCGGCCGAGCTCACCGATTTTGTGCCCGAATACACGATCATCGATCTCCCCAGTTTCCGCGCGAATCCTGAGCGCCATGGCTGCAATAGCGAGACGGTGGTTGCAGTAAACTTTACCGAGAAGCTGATCCTGATTGGCGGCACCGCTTATGCGGGCGAAATGAAGAAGTCGGTTTTCGGCATTCTCAATTACCTGCTGCCGATGAAAGGCGTGATGCCTATGCATTGCTCGGCCAATATTGGCGCAGATGGCCATACGGCGGTCTTCTTCGGGCTTTCGGGCACAGGTAAGACTACGCTTTCGGCCGATGCCAGCCGCACGCTGATCGGTGATGACGAGCACGGCTGGTCTGACTCCGCAGTGTTTAACTTTGAAGGCG
>JBBRXQ010000167.1:0-5654 GCA_038238515.1 Sphingomonadales bacterium
CGGCGACGACCTGCTTCCAGCCACCCCCCTCGGTGCCGACCAGCGCGCCGTGCGGGATCAGCGCGTCTTCAAACCAAATCTCATTAAAATGATGCCGTCCGGTCATATCGATAATCGGCCGGATCGTGACCCCAGGCGTATCGAGGTCGATCATCATTTGCGAGAGGCCGGCCTGACGCTCGCTGCCGACTTCGGTGCGCAGCAAGGTGAGCGCGGCGTGGCAATTGTGCGCGCCGCTGGTCCACACCTTCTGGCCGTTGATCCGCCAACCCTCGTTGGTCTTGGTCGCCGTGGTGCGCACGCTGGCAAGGTCTGAGCCTGAGCCGGGTTCGGACAGGCCGATGCAGGCATAAACCTCGCCGCGCGCCATGCCCGGCAGATACTTCTCCCGCTGTTCCGGCGTGCCATAGCGCAGCAGCAGCGGTCCGGTTTGGCGATCAGCAATCCAGTGCAGCCCCGAAGGCGCACCCAGCGCGAGCAATTCTTCGAGCACAATATAGCGCTCAAGCATCGTGCGCTCGTGCCCACCATATTGCTTGGGCCAGGTCATCCCGAGCAGCCCCGCAGAGCCCAGCGCGCGCGAGAATTCCGGATCATTGCTAAACCAGCAATCAGCGCGCTGTTCAACGCTCCAGCGCGCCTCATGATGGGCCACAAGATCGCGCACCTGTTTGCGCAAGGCCGGAATATCGCCTTCCGGCCGGAACGGATGGATCGGGAAAATTTGCATAGCGCTAGTCTCTATGGCAGCGCCCGGTAGTTAGCAATATATCGCCCGCATCGGCCAAGCGCCCGATCGTGCAACAATAGGGAGACCAAAACGATGACCCCATTTCTATCGCAGACGCGCCATGGCCGCGTCGCTGTGCTCACCATGGACCGCGCCGAATCGATGAATGCGATTGGCACGATTGAAGACTGCGACAACATCGTCGACACATTTTTTGCGCTTTCCAATGACCGCTCGATCAGCGCGATTGTGCTGACCGGCGCTGGCCGCGCTTTCTGCACCGGCGGCAATATCAAGGGCATCCGTGATCGGCAGGGGATCGGTCCGCTTGATCAACCCGATTCGACCTGTTCGAATTATCGGCGCGGGGTGCAGCGCGCGACCCGCGCGATGCTTGATTGCGAAGTGCCGATGATCGCCGCGATCAATGGCCACGCGATTGGCCTTGGGCTCGATCTGGCCTGCGTGTGCGATTTGCGGATCGCCGCCGATAGCGCGAAAATGGCCGCCAGCTTTATCAAAGTTGGGATCGTTCCGGGCGATGGCGGCGCTTGGACGCTGCAAAAGATCATTGGCTATTCAAAGACCGCCGAACTGTTTCTCACCGGCCGCACGTTTGATGCACATTATGCCGAATCGATTGGCCTTGTTGGCTCGGTTGTGCCGCTGGAAGGCCTGATGGATGCCGCAATGACGCTGGCGGAGGAAATCGCCGCCAATTCGCCGCGCGCGCTGCGCCTGACCAAGCGCCTCTTGCGCGAAGCACAGCATGGCCGGGTGCACGATGTGCTTGAGCTCTCGGCGGCTTATCAGGCGATTGTTCACGAAACCGGCGATCATAAGGAAGCGGTCAACGCGATCCTTGAAAAGCGCGCGCCCGTTTTCACCGGAAACTGATGACCAAGGACTCCGTTAGCACCGAGTCTGATTTCATCAGAGCCTTGCGCGCGGTGGCTCCGCATGGGGCGGCGCGCGGGCTGCTGGATGATGCAGCGGTGCTCGACATTGGCGGTGAGGCGCTGGTGCTGACGCACGACATGATGGTTGAGGGGGTACATTGGCTGCCGGGTCAGGACCCGGCGGACATCGCGTGGAAGCTGGTCGCGGTGAACCTGTCAGACCTTGCCGCCAAGGGCGCCGAGCCGCTGGGCGTGCTGCTGGGATATATGCTGGGCGCGGATGATGCGCGGTTTCTGGAGGGGCTGGCGGAGGCATTGGCGGCGTTCGATGTGCCGCTGCTGGGCGGCGATACGGTGAGCAGCGGCGGCGGCGCACGGGCGCTTGGCCTCACCGCGATTGGCCGCGCCACCACGCGCCCTGTGCCATCCCGCAGCGGCGCACGCGCGGGCGACAAAGTTTACGTAACCGGAGCTTTAGGCGGCGCAATGTGGGGCTTTGAGGCGCTAAAGCGCGGCATCGATACCGACACTAGCCCATTCCGCCGCCCCATCCCGCGCATTGCCGAGGGCCGCGCTCTAGCCCCAACGGTGAGCGCGATGATGGACATTTCAGACGGGCTGCTAATCGATGCGCGGCGCATGGCGCAGGCCAGCGGCGTCACCATCGCGATCAATGCTGCGTCGGTGCCCATCGCCGCCGCGCTTGCCGCTGAGCGCCGCCGCGATGCGCTGAGCTGGGGCGATGATTATGAGCTGCTCTTCACGCTTGCGGGAGAGCGCATTCCGCCAATTACGGCTTTCTGCATTGGAACAGTGAGCGAGGCCGGAGCCGACGCTGTGCTGCTAGATGGCAGCGCGCCCGATGGCACGCTTGGCTATCAGCACAATTAAAACGCTTGCACCAAGGGGAAAGCTGGCGGAATAGCTGCCCCAAGCAAAAGAAATCGACCCGTGCGTAACGGGCTGCGGCACCGTGCAGCCGCAAAAATTAGGGGATGTCCAAGTGAATTCGACTTTAATCGCCATTATTCTGGGGTTGTTGGCCATTGTCTATGGCATCGTAACCAGTCGCCAAGTGCTCAGCGCTTCACCCGGCAATGCCAAAATGGTTGAAATCGGTGCCGCCATTCAAGAAGGCGCGCAAGCTTATCTGGCGCGCCAGTATCGCGCGATTGCCATTGTCGGCGTCGTCGTCGCTGCGGTTGTGGCCATGTTTCTTGGGCTCATTCCGGCGGTTGGCTTTGTCCTTGGTGCGGTGCTTTCGGGCGTGACCGGGTTCATCGGCATGAACATTTCGGTGCGTGCCAACGTTCGCACGGCCCAAGCGGCCTCGGTCGGCCTGCAAGAAGGCCTGACGATGGCATTTCGCGCAGGTGCAATCACGGGCATGTTGGTGGCGGGCCTTGCGCTGCTCTCGATCGCAGTGTTCTTTTGGTATCTGACCGGGCCAGCAGGCTATGCGCCCAATGACCGCGTTGTGATCACCGCACTTACCTCACTCGCGCTTGGCGCGTCGCTGGTGTCGATCTTTGCGCGTCTCGGCGGCGGAATTTTTACCAAGGCTGCCGATGTTGGTGCCGATCTGGTCGGCAAAGTCGAGGCCGGAATTCCTGAGGACGATCCGCGCAACCCAGCCGTGATTGCCGACAATGTGGGCGACAATGTGGGCGATTGCGCAGGCATGGCTGCGGATTTGTTTGAGACTTATGTCGTCACGTTTGGCGCAACAATGGTGCTGGTGGCGATCACGCTGGCAGCGCGCACCACCGCGGCTGAATTGCTTTCTCTTATGACCCTTCCGCTGCTTGTCGGCGGGGTTTGCGTCGTAACCTCGATCATCGGCACGTATTTTGTGCGGCTGGGCAATTCGAAGAACATCATGGGCGCGATGTACAAGGGATTTCTGGTCACGGCCGTCCTTTCGGCCATCGCCATCTGGTTTGCGACCAGCGCGGCGCTGGGCGGGATGGAAACGGTCATTGGGGCCGATACGGACGGCGCAGGCGGCTTTACCGGGCGCACACTGTATTATTGCATGTTTCTGGGGCTAGTGATCACAGGTTTGTTGATCTGGATCACCGAATACTACACCGGCACCGGTTATCGTCCGGTCCGTTCGATCGCCAAAGCATCGGAAACCGGACACGGCACCAACGTGATCCAAGGGCTGGCGATCAGCCTTGAATCGACTGCGTTGCCGACATTGGTGATCGTTGTTGGCATCATCATCGCGTTCAAACTGGCGGGCCTGATCGGCATTGCCTTTGCCGCAACCGCGATGCTGGCGCTTGGCGGCATGGTCGTTGCGCTTGATGCTTATGGCCCGGTGACGGATAACGCGGGCGGTATCGCCGAAATGGCGGGCATGGACGACAGCGTCCGCGAGAAAACCGACGCGCTCGACGCGGTGGGCAACACGACCAAGGCTGTGACCAAGGGCTATGCCATTGGTTCGGCGGGGCTTGCGGCTTTGGTGCTGTTTGCTTCCTATACAGCCGATTTGCGCGAATTCTTCCCTGACATGGAGGTGAATTTCAGCCTCGAAAACCCATATGTCATCGTCGGACTGCTGCTTGGCGCGCTGCTGCCCTATCTGTTTGGCGCAATGGGCATGACAGCAGTTGGCCGCGCGGCAGGCGAGGTCGTTAAGGACGTGCGCGATCAGTTCGCCAAAAACCCGGGCATTATGACCTATGAGGTCAAGCCCGACTATGCGCGCACGGTCGATCTCGTTACCAAGGCAGCGATCAAAGAAATGATCTTGCCGTCGCTGCTGCCCGTGCTCGCGCCCATCGTCGTTTACTTCGGGATCGCGCTGGTGGCGGGGCAAGCCAATGGCTTTGCTGCGCTTGGCGCGTTGCTGATGGGTGTGATCGTCTCGGGTCTGTTCGTGGCCATTTCGATGACATCGGGCGGCGGCGCATGGGACAATGCCAAGAAGTATATCGAAGACGGCCACCACGGCGGCAAGGGCAGCGAAGCCCATAAAGCGGCGGTGACCGGCGACACGGTGGGCGATCCTTACAAGGATACAGCAGGGCCTGCGGTTAATCCGATGATCAAGATCACCAATATCGTTGCGCTGCTGCTGCTTTCGGCGCTCGCGACGCACACGATTGGCTAAGACTTCGTATCATTACGGTACAAGCAAACCCCGTCTGGCTGCTGCCAGGCGGGGTTTCTCGTTTCAGGACAGGCGAGGAGGCAATGGATCAACGGATTCTTGACTTTCGCATGATATCTCCCCGTTCTGGAGCCAATGATTTGAACGACCACGCATTGATCAACACCGCGAGCGCGTCTGCCTTCACTGGCCTGCACCGGGCGATGAGCACGGATGCGTTCGCAGCTTCGTTCGCGGTCGCGCCGTGGACCGATTGCGCGGCGGAGGATTGCGCCCAGTGGGACGCGCTGGCCCGCCGCGCTGCCAGCCCGAACCCGTTTTTCGAGAGCTGGTCCTTGCGCCCCGCGCTGGCGCATTTCGATCCCCATGGCCGGGTGAAACTGGGCCAATTGCGCCGCCCGGACGGCACCCTCAGCGCGCTCATACCGATCGAGCGGCGCCCGCGCTATGGGCGCTATCCCATCCCCCATCTTGCCAGTTGGCTTCACGCCAATTGCTTTCTTGGCGCCCCGCTTGTGGCCAATGGAGGCGAGACTGCGTTTTGGCGCGGACTTTTGGAATGGGCCGATCACCACGCTGGGTCCGCGTTGTTTTTGCATCTGGCCGCTATGCCGCTTGATGAACCGCTAACCGATGCGCTGATCGCGCTATGCGAGGCACAAGGCCGCCAGATCGCGCTGGTTCACCGCGAGGAGCGCGCGATGCTGGCATCGCAGCTCAGCCCGGCAGATTATCTGGCAAATGCTGTTCCCGGCAAGAAGCGGAAGGAATACCGCCGCCAACACGCCCGGCTTTCCGAACAAGGCACGCTGGCCTTTGTCCGCCAGTCTGATGACGCAGACCTTAGCGGCTGGATCGATCACTTCCTCGCGCTTGAAGCGCAGGGCTGGAAAGGGCGCGC
>JBBRXQ010000168.1:0-5652 GCA_038238515.1 Sphingomonadales bacterium
AGTTTGCACATCAACCACCCGAATGGTGCGCCAGTCGCTTCCCGAAATTTGCTGGCTAAATGCCAGCCAGCGCCCGCTGTGCGACGGAACCCAAGCATCAAGCGCGATTGATCCGTCTGTCGACCAGCTGTTTGGATCGAGCAACGCGCGCGCCGGGCCTTTCAATCCTTGGCGCACAAAAAGCGCAAACTGATTTTGTCGGCCGCTGTTGCGCAAATAGAAATAGCGAGGCCCGGCTTTGCGCGGCAGGCTAAAACGTTCATAATCGAGCAGCGCGCTGATCCGCGCGGCAAACGCTTCGCGCGCGGGCAATTGCGACAGATAAGCAGCGCTCACCGCATTCTGCCGGGCGGCCCAACGGGCGACATCGGGATCGTTGCGTACACCAGCCTCAAGCCAGCGAAAGGGATCGGGCACGGATTGCCCAAACGCCTGCTCAACCAGAGGATCGCGGCGCGTGATGGGATAGGCAACTGCGGGCCAAGTAAGCGGCGCGGGCGCGGACGCAGCGGCTGAGGAGACGACCCCGTTTCCAGCATTATCGCGAGCACGGGCAGGCGCAATAACCTCGACAAGCGCTATCGCACATGCGGCCGCGATGCGCGCGTGCTTCCAGATCGTTCCATCCCGCTGTGTCATTGGCTTATCGCCGCCGCATAGCATGGTAACCACCGCGCGCGCGACATATGAGCGTGCATACCTTTAGCCTAAATCATGGCCTTGGCCGCAACCCGGTCCAATGCGCAAAGAAGGCCTGAACATCGGCAGCTTCCTCGATCACCTTGTCTACTGGTTTGCCCGAACCATGCCCTGCCCGCGTTTCGATGCGGATCAAATGCGGCTTTGCTCCGATCGAGGCATTTTGCAACGCGGCGGCGTATTTGAAACTGTGGCCGGGCACGACGCGGTCGTCAGTATCGGCGGTGGTGACCAGAATGGCGGGATAATCTGCCCCCGACTGCACGTTGTGCAGCGGCGAATAGGCGCGCAGCAATTTCCAATCGGCTTCCCGGTCCGGGTAGCCATAGTCATCGACCCAGTAGCGCCCAGCGGTAAATTTATCGAAGCGCAGCATGTCCATCACGCCGACCCCTGGCGCGGCGGCAGCGAACAAGTCGGGGCGCTGGTTGATCACCGCCCCCACCAGCAGGCCGCCATTGGATGCGCCATCAATTGCCAGCCCGTTTGGCGATGTTACCCCATTCGCTATGAGCCATTCGCCCGCCGCGATGAAATCATCGAACACGTTTTGCTTGCGCGCGCGCCGCCCGGCATCGTGCCAAGCATCGCCATATTCACCGCCGCCACGCAGATTGGCAACGGCATAGGCACCGCCGCTCTCCAGCCAAGCCATTGTCTCGGGCGAGAACCACGGCGTGAGCGAGATGTTGAACCCGCCGTAGCCGTAAAGGATCGTGGGCACAGGCCCGCTAACATCTTTGCGCCGCACCACAAACAGCGGAATGCGGGTGCCATCCTTGGACGCATAAAACTGTTGTTCGATCCGGTAATCCGCCGGATCGAAGGTGAGCTTCGGCGTTTGCCAGGGCGTCATCTTCGCAGTGGCAGGATTTAACCGCAGCACAGTGGCCGGTGTGGTGAAGCTGGTGAATGAAAGGTATCCGGCGTCTTGCTTAGGCTTTCCACTGAAGCCCATGACTGAACCGAGGCCCGGCAGCGCAACGGCTCCGGAAGCCTTGCCGTCCAGCGTGAACAACCGCACATCGCTGCTCGCATCATGCAGGTACGATAGCACCAGCCGCCCACCGATGATCGTCGCCGCATCGAGATTGTCCGTCGTTTGCGGCACCACGATTTCAAACTTCGGCGCAGCTTCCGCCAGATCGACCACCACCACTTTTTTGAGCGGCGCGCCTTCGCCCGAAACGAACCAGAGCCGGTCGCCCTGCCCGTCGATGAGATCCCATTGCGCGGTGGCTTGGGCCACAAGAGCGCGGACCGGGCCAATTTTCCCGCCTTCAACCCGGGCGATATGCACCATGTTGAGAGGGTCGGTGCCTTCCGTGCTAGCGATAACAATCCAGCGCCCGTCCGAAGTAATGCGCGCGGAATGGCCCAATTTGGGCTGGCCGGGCGTCGCATAGATCAGCACATCGGCAGAGGACAGCGTGCCAAGCCGGTGCAGCCACACCGACTGGTTGTAGTTGAGCGCCTGAAACGCCGCGCCTTCCTTCGGCTCGGCAAAGCGCGAGGTTAGTACCGCGTCGTTGCCGATCCACGCCATCCCAGAGAACTTCACCCACTTGATTTCATCGGGCAGCACCGCTCCATCGGCGGTGCGCACAAATTTGACCGTGCGCCAATCGGATCCGCCATCCTGAACCGAATAGGCGATTATGGCGCCATCATCGGAAGGCTCCCACGCATCAAGAGCCGTTGCCCCGTCCTTCGCCCAACCGGCGGGATCGAGCAAAACGCGGCCTTTGCTGCCAGAAGCGGCATCCACGTCGGCGACCAGCAACTGCGCCTGGTTCATCAGTCCGCTGTTCCAGCGATAGAACAGCTGGCCACCGCGCTGTTGCGGGACACCAAAGCGTTCATAATCGATCAGCGTCTTCATCCGCTTTTCAAATACTGGGCGCTCGGGCAGCTGCTTCAAGTAGCTATCAGTGAAAGCGCTCTGCGCTTTCACCCAATCCGCCACATTGGCATCGGTACGCACATCGGCCTCTAGCCAGCGCCACGGATCGGTAATTGTATGCCCGAAAGGATGCTCAACAATAGGATGCTGAGGACTGGCGGGATAGGGTGCAAGCGCGGGGGTGACTGCGGCCACGAGATGATCCTGGGCTTGGGCTAGCGTGGGGAATGCCAGCGCGATGGTTGTGAATGCTGAGAGGGCCAAGCCGGACAGAAACGTTGGGCGCATCGGGCTGAGGCTCCTGCAAAAAAAATTACCCCTGTCTCTGACGCAACCCCGGTGCTGACACAAGCGTCTCGTCCCAAAAGGGGCTGTCCCAGCAACAAAAACGGGCGGTGACCTTGCGGCACCGCCCGTTTATTTGATCCTTAACGGCGCAGGCGAATTATGCTGCGTCCATCTCGTCCTCATCGCCGGTCATCACTGGGCCTGAGTCCAAACCCTTGGCCGAGGTATCGCGATCGACCAGTTCGATCACCGCCATTGGCGCGGCATCCGAACCGCGGAAGCCAGCCTTGATGATCCGTGAGTAGCCGCCATCACGCGACGCATAGCGGGTCGCCAGCGTGTCAAACAGTTTGATCAGCTGTGTCTCGTCGAGCATCCGTGCATGCGCCAATCGGCGATTTGAAAGGCCACCCTTCTTGCCCAGCGTGATCAGCTTCTCAACATAAGGACGCAGCTCGCGCGCTTTTGGCAAAGTAGTGGTGATCTGCTCGTGCTTAATCAGCGCAGCGGCCATATTGCGCAGCATCGCGGTGCGATGTGCTGATGTGCGGCCAAGCTTACGCTGGCCCATTTTATGACGCATGATTTAGTTCCGTTCGTTAAGAGCCCGTATCAGGTAGCCCAGACCAGGCGGGGGGTGTGCCGCCGAAAATAATCCCCTGCCGTTAACCCAACAATTCTTGCTCGAGCTTCTTGGCCATTTCTTCGATGTTTTCTGGCGGCCAGCCGGGGATATCCATGCCGAGGCGCAGACCCATCGATGACAGCACTTCTTTGATCTCGTTCAAAGACTTGCGGCCAAAATTTGGCGTGCGAAGCATCTCTGCTTCGGACTTCTGAACCAAATCGCCGATATATATAATATTGTCGTTCTTGAGACAGTTGGCCGAACGAACCGACAGTTCCAACTCATCAACCTTCTTGAGCAAATAGCGGTTGAGCTGGTTAGCGTCGTTCTCTTCCGGCGTATGCGCTGTCATGCTCGACATAGTTGGTGCCTGACCCGAAGGCATCTGATCGTCGAAGTGGACGAACAGACCGAGCTGGTCCTGCAAAATCCGCGCTGCATAAGCCACGGCATCTTCCGGCGAGACAGTGCCGTCAGTCTCAACCGTGAGGTTGAGCTTGTCGTAATCCAGCTCTTGCCCGATGCGCGCATTGTCGATCTTGTAAGAGACCTGACGAACGGGCGAATAAAGCGAGTCGATCGGGATCAAGCCGATCGGTGCATCTGCCGGACGGTTACCCACCGCTGGCACATAGCCCTTGCCGATGTCTGCGGTCAGTTCCATGTTGAAGGTCGCGCCTTCATCCAGATTGCAGATCACCAAATCTTTGTTGAGCACTTCGATATCGCCGGTCACAGCAATGTCGCCTGCCTTAACTTCGCCTGGGCCAGTAGCCGAAAGCTGGAGACGCTTAGGGCCATCGCCCTGCATGCGCAGCGCGATCTGCTTCACGTTCAGCACGATATCGGTAACGTCTTCGCGCACGCCGGCCAGCGATGAAAATTCGTGCAGCACGTTTTCGATCTTAATCGAAGTAACCGCAGCACCCTGAAGCGACGAGAGCAGCACGCGGCGAAGCGCGTTGCCCAATGTTAGGCCGAAACCACGCTCGAGCGGCTCCGCGACAAATGTCGCGCGGCGCTTTGGATCGTTGCCGTGCTTGATCTCAAGAGTGTTGGGCTTCTTCAGTTCCTGCCAGTTCTTGATGTTGACAGTCATGGAATTCCCCTAAAGGTTTGCTGGTTCGTCGGTAGCTGGCTGAAACAAGCCATCACCGATCTGAAGATTTGGGCAACTGACGCAGGCCCATCAGGAACCACGTCGCTTGCCAAAGGCACGATCAGACGCGGCGACGCTTTGACGGGCGCACACCGTTGTGCGGGATCGGGGTCACGTCGCGAATGGTAGTGATCGTAAAACCGACCGCCTGAAGCGCACGAAGCGCGCTTTCACGGCCCGAACCAGGCCCCTTCACTTCAACCTCGAGCGTGCGCACGCCGTGCTCGGCAGCCTTTTTGCCCGCGTCGTCGGCTGCGACTTGCGCAGCATACGGTGTGGACTTGCGGCTGCCTTTGAAACCCATCGTGCCGGCCGAAGACCAGCTGATGGTGTTGCCCTGAGCATCGGTGATGGTGATCATGGTGTTGTTAAAACTTGCATTCACGTGCGCCACACCACTGCTGATGTTTTTGCGCTCCCGCTTCTTAATGCGTTGAGGTTCGCGAGCCATTGACTTGAATCCTGTCGAGAAACTGGAAGGAAAAGCTTTGATATCGGAGCGTTAACTCCGAAACGCTGCCTTACTTCTTCTTGCCGGCGATCGCCTTGGCCTTACCTTTGCGCGTACGCGCATTGGTGTGGGTGCGCTGCCCGCGGACCGGCAGACCTTTGCGATGGCGAAGCCCGCGATAGCAGGCCAAGTCCATCAGGCGCTTGATGTTCATCGCGGTGTTGCGGCGAAGATCGCCTTCTACCGTATGATCAGCGTCGATGGCTTCGCGGATTTGAAGGATCTCTGCATCAGACAGGTCCTGCACGCGGCGGGTGTGATCGATACCGATTTTGTCGGCGATCTGCTTAGCTTTGTGCGCACCGATCCCATGAATGTAGGTCAACGAGATAATAACACGCTTATTCGTGGGGATATTTACCCCGGCAATACGAGCCACTTGCTTCTCCATGCTCCACAGGGCATCGAATCGATATCGTGCCCCATCTCATCGCGTTCACCTCGCGCCAGAACGACGCAAAACC
>JBBRXQ010000169.1:0-5635 GCA_038238515.1 Sphingomonadales bacterium
GCGGTCGGCGTCAGCACAAACCGGCTGCCGTCGATCACTTCGATCTTCCAATCGCGCTGGCCGGTTAGGCCTGCACCGGTGGTTAGCGGCAGAATGGCTTCGCGCACCGCATCAACTTTGGTGGCATCTTCAACAATAAACGTCAGCGCGCCGCCCCGGTTGGAGATATCGCTGATCCGGATCGGGGTTGCGCCAGCTTTAAGCTTGGCGCGAACCGATTCTTCCATGCTCTCGATGCGCTGCTGGCCCACTTGCGCAGGATCGGCTTCGAGCAGGATATGGCTGCCGCCCGCCAGATCGAGCCCGAGATTGACCTTGGGCGCAGGCAGAGCGGCCGGCCACCGGATGCCCATGGTCGAGGTTACCGAAGGAAGCGCGGCAGCGACGCACACCAGCGTGACCGCCCACAGCCAAATCACCTTCCAGCGCGAGAATTCCAGCATTGCCTGCAAATTTCCTGATGAGACCAGCCCCGTAGGGCTTGCCTAAGAATTATGGCCCGAAAAAATGGCCAGTTTTAATCGTTCGCTGGCTTAGCGGTTGTTGGCGCAACAACATCGCCGATTGTCGATTTGATCGCCTTCACGCGCACATTCGGGCCAAGTTCAAGCTCGACTGTATCCCCATCAATCTTAATCACTTTGCCCAGCAAGCCGCCGCCGGTCACCACCTGATCGCCCTTTTGAATGCCGGCGAGCTTGGCCGCTTGATCTTTCTGTCGGCGCATCTGCGGGCGTAGGATCAGAAAGTAAAAAATGCCGGCCATCGCCACGAGTGGCAAAAACTGAAGGTAGATCGGAGGTTCAGCGGCAACGCGCGGCGCGGCTGCGGCAAGAAACGTGAGCATCGCGGGACCGTTCATAGGATCGGCATCAACTTTCGGGGCAGAAGCTTTCGGGGCAGCTCAGCGGCGGCAAAAATTGCCCCGCACCAAGCTGGTGATGGGACGCGCGACTAGCAGCTTGCCCCGCGCAAGGCAATGTGCTCACCGCATTCGTCCGCTGGCAAAGCCCGGCTAACGCGCACCCCCTTGCCTTCCCCCAGACCCCTGCCTATACGCCTCCCACCGGTCGGGACGTAGCGCAGCCTGGTAGCGCATCACACTGGGGGTGTGGGGGTCGGAGGTTCGAATCCTCTCGTCCCGACCAAATTAGCAAATAGTTCAGCGGGCTTGGCGGGCGGTGGATGCCGTTGATACCCCTTCGCGCGCCGATTTACACCGCGTAACTAGCGCTGCTGCGTGCCTTCACCATCAACCGGCGCAGCGCGCGAACCTGCCGAAACTCAGCCGGGCATCATGTGTTGGCGGTCTGAAGCATTATCGGCTGTGCCAGGCGGCCAACAAAACAATTTTCCTACATGCGCGCATCGCGTTATCTGGCTTCGCATCCCAGCTCCAAAGACGATGGCCTGCGCGCTGACGAAAGCCAGCGCTCTAATGAAAGCCAGCGCTTTAATGAAAGCCAGCGCTCTAATGAAAGCCAGCGCTTTAATGAAAGGACGCCGATGCCAACGATAAATCCATCGCTGCCCAACCATGACCGTTACATCGAGGTTGCGCGCCCGACGTTTCTCTATGTGATCTATGCTATCCTGCTGTGGTCAATCCCCATCGGGGTGCTCGGCGCGATTTCGCCGGTTGCAGCCAATAACATGGCGGGCGCGATGACCGCGTACTTCGCTGGCTTGCCAGAGCCGCTCTACACACTGTTTGGCGCTGCCTACCTGGGCTACACCGCCGCGCGGCAGTGGGGCAAGTTTGGCCAAAAAACCCGTATTAACGCGCTTCGCGCTCGCGCCAAACCACCCGCCCAAACTCCTCAAGACAAAAGCCTCGCTGGTTAGTTTCGAGTAACCTTTGCCTGCTATATCCCGCATGGCATGGACAAGCTGAAACCCCTCGCCGCCACCGCGCGCAGAGCCGCCCGCTCCTCCTTCCGCTTCTCAGCGCTGGCGGGCGGGCTCATGATTCTGCTCAGCGGCTGCACCGACCAGCGCACAGCGCAGCTTGAAGAGCGCCTCGCTGCCGTTGAAACCAAAGCCGAAGCGGCGGAAAAACGCTCTAAAGCTGCCGAATCAATCGCCTTGCGGTCTACCGATTCGCCGCCGGCCATGGAATTGCCGCCGCCGAGCAATGATGATTCCAGTGGCGACGATGATTCCCAGGCTGACGTGGGCCAAGTGGACGGCTTGGAAGATGCAGTGCCGCCCAGCGTTTAATCTGCGGATCTCGGCTCTTGCGCACGCGCGCCGCACCGGTATCACGGCGAAACGGTAAAATTTGCTGGATTTGTGCGCATGTCAAAGATCATCTACGTTCTTAACGGTCCCAATCTCAATCTGCTCGGCACGCGGGAGCCCCAGATTTATGGGACGGACACCCTCGATGATATTGCCGGAATGCTGGAAGACCGAGCCAGGTTGCTGGGGCTTGAGGTCGATTTGCGGCAATCAAATCATGAAGGCCATCTGGTCGATTGGCTCCACGAAGCGCAAGCCAACGATGCGAAGGCGGTGTTGCTCAATGCCGGGGCCTTCACGCACACCAGCATCGCGCTTTATGATGCGATCACTGCGATCCGCACTCCGGTGATCGAAGTTCACCTGTCGAACCCTCATACCCGCGAAGCATTTCGGCATAAATCCTATGTCGGCATGGCGGCCAAGGGCACCATCGCCGGATTCGGCGCGAGCAGCTATTTGCTGGCGCTTGAGGCCGCAAACCGGCTTTGAGCAACTGGGAATAAGCAGGTTAAACCAGCCCCGATAGCTGGCTCAATGCAGTTTTTGCACGTTACAGTCGCGCAACCCCTTGCCAGCGCCTTGCGCTGCGGGCATTGCGCGAAACTTGTTTAAATACCCGGGCGCGAGGACTGAACATGGGGCATGAGGACGGCGATAAAGCCGCCGAACATAACGGATCGTCAATGGCGATCGATCGCGCACTGGTGCGCGAACTAGCTGAACTGCTCAGCGAAACCGGCCTAACCGAAATCGAGGTTGAAGACGGCAAGCGCAAGATCCGCGTCGCGCGCACTATTTCGGTGGTGCAATCGGCTCCGGCTTATGCCGCGCCTGCTGCAGCGGCGCCGGCTGCGGCACCCGCAGCATCGGCCCCCGCCCCTATAGACGTTGCGGCAAATGCGCTGCGATCGCCGATGGTTGGCACGGCCTATCTCTTCCCCGAACCCGGCGCGCCCGCATTTGTCACCATTGGCCAAACGGTCAAGGAGGGCGAGACTTTGCTGATTATCGAGGCGATGAAAGTGATGAACACGATCACCGCGCCCAAGGCTGGCACCGTTAAGGCAATTCTAGTTGAAAATGCGCAGCCGGTCGAATTCGACCAGCCGCTCATCGTCATCGCTTGAGACTGGTTGTAGCATGGCTATAACCCGTTTGCTGATTGCCAATCGCGGCGAAATCGCTCTGCGCATCCACCGCGCTGCGCACGAGATGGGGATCGAGACTGTTGCGGTGCATTCCACTGCAGATGCCGATGCCATGCACGTGCGGCTCGCGGATCATGCCGTCTGCATCGGCCCGCCCGCCGCGCGCGATAGCTATCTCAATATCGCCGCGATTATTTCGGCCGCCGAGATCACGCAGGCCGATGCGATCCACCCGGGCTATGGCTTCCTTTCGGAAAATGCCAAGTTTGCTGAGATTGTCGAGGCGCACAATATCACCTGGATCGGGCCAAAGCCTGAACATATCCGCACGATGGGCGATAAGGTTGAGGCAAAGCGCACCGCTGGTGCGCTCGGCTTGCCGCTGGTGCCGGGCTCTGATGGCGCGATCAGCGATCCGGTTGAAGCGGCCAAGATTGCGCTGGAAATCGGCTATCCGGTGATCATCAAGGCGGCCTCGGGCGGCGGCGGACGCGGCATGAAAGTGTGCACCGGCCCGCACGAGCTTGAAACCCTGATGCAGCAGGCCGGGTCTGAAGCGAAAGCCGCGTTTGGCGACGCCACGGTCTACCTTGAGAAATACCTTGGCAATCCGCGCCACATCGAATTCCAGATCTTTGGCGATGGGCGCGGCAATACGATCCATCTGGGCGAGCGCGATTGTTCGCTCCAGCGCCGCCACCAAAAAGTGCTCGAAGAAGCGCCCTCACCTGTCATTTCGGCCGCCGAGCGCGACCGCATGGGCGGGATCGTGGCCAGCGCGATGGCGGGCATGGGCTATCGCGGCGCAGGCACGATTGAGTTCCTGTGGGAAAACGGTGAGTTCTATTTCATCGAAATGAACACCCGCCTGCAAGTCGAGCATCCGGTAACCGAAGCGATCACCGGGGTCGATCTGGTGCGTGAGCAAATCCGCATTGCCGATGGCAAAGAGCTGTCGGTTAAGCAGGAAGAGATCGAGTTCAAAGGTCATGCGATCGAATGCCGCATCAACGCCGAAGACCCGCGCACCTTCGCGCCCTCACCCGGCCTTGTCACGAGCTATCACGCGGCTGGCGGGATGCACGTCCGCGTCGATTCCGGACTCTACGCCGGCTACAAAATCCCGCCTTACTACGATTCCATGATCGCCAAGCTCATCGTCTATGGCCGCACCCGCGAAGGCTGCATCATGCGCCTGCGCCGCGCGCTGGAGGAAATGGTCATCGGCGGCGTTAAAACCACGATCCCGCTGCACCAGCGCCTGCTGAACGATCCGGCGTTTCTGGATGGGGCTTATACGATCAAATACCTTGAGGAATGGCTGGCGGAAGAGGTTTGAGCAAACTCAGGCCGAGCGTTGGGCAATGGCGACAACGCGCTATTTCGAGGAGCAGGTGCTGCGCAAGCGGCCCTATCTGACCTTGGAAAACTGCCGCGCCGTTATTACCGCACCGCTTCGTATCGAAATACAAGACGATGGCCGCATTCGCCACTGGGGCCACGTCAGCTTGCCAGACGAGAATGAAACGCGCATCTTGCGCGTTATCACGCTAGAAGACGGCGTGACCATTCACAACGCGTTCCTCGATCGCGGCTACAGCGAGGATATACTATGAAGCTGCACTACTACCCCGAGACCGACAGCCTCTACATTGAATTGAGCGCCCAGCCCTCAGCCGAAACGCGCGAGATCGCAGATGGGCTCAACGCGGATTTTGACGGGGCGGGCAATCTCGTCGGATTGGATATCGATGGCGCATCGGGAAAGCTCGATCTGACCACGCTTGAAACGGTCTCGCTCCCGTTCGGAACGCTAAAAGCGGCTTGATTCGATGCTTCCGTTGGCACTGACCTGAGTATCCGATGGGATTGTTCTGGCCATCCAAAGAACGGGAACAAACGACGTTTTGGGTCAAATTTGGCTGCCTCGTTCATTGGGCCTGCGTAGTGGTAGCGATTGTAATGCTACTGGGGTTATTGAGTGACTTTATTGATGGTTGGGTTCGAATTCGCATCCTATTGATATCTCTATCAATTGCCTTGGTTGGTCGAGGCCTGCGCTTTCTGATTGCTCGCGAGTAGAATGAACTAAAGCTACACCCGCGCTTCAATTGCATCCCAGATCATGCCGCCGGTATCGGTGCCGTTATAGCGGTCGATTGCCACGATCCCGGTGGGCGAAGTCACGTTGATTTCGGTCAGCCATTTTCCGCCGATCACATCGATGCCCACGAATATCAGCC
>JBBRXQ010000170.1:0-5626 GCA_038238515.1 Sphingomonadales bacterium
CAGATCGGGCGTGGAGCGCAGCGGCTGCGCAGCCGCCAGCAGAGGCACAAACACCGGAATCAATGCAATAGGAACCGCAACCGCCTTCACGCATTCTTCTCCTTCTGCACAATATCAAGCAGCATCAGAACGATGAATAGCACCACATGGGTGGCAACGATCATCAGTGATATCATCGTGATCATGTATCCAGTCTGGATTTCTTGACCGACAAAGAAAGCTGTTACTGCTGCGAAGGCAAGGTCTTTGTTTGGAAGCAGCGGCAAGCGCGACAAAAGTAAACGAATTGTGGACAAGAGCAGCCATGAACCGATGCTGACCTCGGGCAGGATCAGATGCCAGACCAGCGCATTAAGCCCGGTGCCGACCAGAATGCGCACGATATGCACGGTAAACACGTATTTGAGATCGGCGCGGGGTAAACCGATCAGGCCTTTGCGAAACAGCATGATCGCCAGCGAGGTGACCAGCACAATCGCGATCGATCCGGTTAGCAAATGGCCATTCTTGCTAAATCCAAGCTGCGAAATTAGCGGCCACGCAATCGCCAGCATGATGAAGGTGAGCAAATTGCCCGCGAGCGCCGAGAGGATCGCGACATCCTTCACCGCGCCAAACGGCGAGCGATCCATCTTCACCCGGCGGCGTGCCCAATCGTAGAGATAAACCTCGCCGATATAGCCCAGCAGCAATTCATTGCCGATCAGCTTTTTGATCAACGGGAAGATGCCCGCAAAAGGGATGCCCCAAAGCTTGCGGTAAATGATCCAATCGGCGACTGGCCCGGTGAGATAGCTTGCGCCGAACACCAGCCAGATCAAAGGCGAGGTGGGCACGATGTCCCAGACATGCGACCAATCGAGCTTGCGCAATTGGTAAAACACCGCGCCCAAGATCGAGATCGAGATGACCGGACCAACCCAGCCGCTGACACCGTGGAGCATCAGCGCGAGCGATGCCTGACGGGATGAAGGGCGCGGTTCGCCCCCCGCAGCGACAGCCCCGACCTCGGTTTCCAAATTATCCACGCGCGAGGTTTTCCATCAGCGCGAGATAGCGGCGCGAAGCTAGCTGTACGGTGAACCGGCGTGCCTGCTGTTGCGCTTCGTGCCGATTAAACGGCGTCTGCACGATGCGATCCATCGCGGCGGCCAGCGCGGCGAGGTCTCCGACCGGGACCAGCCTGCCAAACCGGCCAGAGCCAAGCATATCGTCCATACTGACGCTGCACGTGGTGGCTGCGATCGGCAATCCCGCCGCCAAAGCCTCGGCGATAACGGCTGGAACGCCTTCATAATTTGACGAGAGAATGAGCGCGTCTGCGTCGCAAAGCTCGGCATCGAGCGGGCTGATATGGCCGGGCATGCGCACCTGCTGGCCAAGGCCGAGGCGGGCAACCTGCGCCTCAAGCGCAGGCCGATCCGCGCCTTCGCCGATAATCGCCAGCCGATCATCGGGGCGGGCGATGCGCGCGAAGGCATCCAGCAGCAGCGCGAAGTTTTTTTGCGAAGTGAGCCGCCCAATCGCCACAAAGCGGCGGCCGGCGCGCGCATCAGGGCGAAGCTGCAGGGCCGCGCTTCGGGCCTGCGCCAGCCGCTCGATATCGGCTTCGTCGAGCGAGGGATCGTCGATGATCGCGATCCTATCCTGCGGTGCGCGCATCAACTGCGCAATTTCGGCGCGCATTGGCGGGGCCATGCCCACTAACTGATCAAGCAAGCGACCTTGAATGCGCAGCCACACCCGGTACCCTGCGCGCACCGGGGCGGGCATATCCATGCGCACCAGATCGTTGCTCATCTTGGCGACAATCGGCGGGCAGCCGCGCCCGAGCAGCAGCTTCATCATCACCGCGACGATCGTGTATGTATTGCCCGCGCAGAACAGCGCATCGGGCCGGACGCGGCGGATCAAGGCGGGAAGCCGGACAATCATCCAGAGCGTTTCCCAGCGCGCGGTGGAGAATGGGCCGCTGCCGAAGATTTCCGCGCTTAGCTTCGGCCATTCGGCGCGCATCACGCCGGTGCCCCGGCCAAACACCAGCTGCGCATCCACGCCGTCCTCGATCCATGCCGCATGCAGGCGAAGCGCTGTGCTCTCGACCCCGCCGGGCGCAAAGCTGTGCAGGAAGGTGAGCACGCGCAGCGGCGGCGGTTTCGGGGTTGAAAATGGGCTCGTCACAGCGCGTTTGCGGTGTCGTAGTCAGCCTGATTTGGCAAGATTTAACTCGGCAGGCATTCTGTTGCCGCCAGAATGCGCTTGCGGTCGATGATCCATGCGGTTTGCTCCGCCGCTTTTCCGCCATTTCTCCAACAGACGCCTGCGGCCGCCGGGTCTTCCCAGCGTGCGGTGTCCATGGCTGCGCCGTCCAGCGCGGTCCACTGGCCGGTTTCGGGAAAGGTGCCCATTTCGCGCGCCGCGCGCCATGCGGCAAGGGAAGCCACATGGTGTTCGAGAGCGTGGTCGCGGCGATCCCAATCGATCCATGTCAGCGCGTTGTCTTGCGCATAGGCGTTGTTGTTGCCCGCTTGGCTGCGGCCAAACTCGTCGCCGGCGGTGAGCATGATCGTGCCGGCGGAGATGAACAGCGTGCCTAGCATCGCGCGGGCATAAGCGGCGCGGCGGGCGGTGACCTCGGGGTGGTCGCATGGCCCCTCCGCGCCATTGTTCCAGCTCAAATTTTCGCCGTGTCCGTCGCGATTGTCCTCGCCATTGGCATGGTTGCGGCGGTGCTCATAGGCCAGCGTATCGGCCAGCGTGAAGCCATCGTGCGCGGCGAGGAAATTGACCGAGCGGGTTTGTTTGCCGAAGATGTCTGCCGACCCGGCGATCCGCGTCGCCAGCGCCCCCACGCCGCCATCACCGCGCCAGAAGCGGCGCACATCATCGCGGAAGCGGTCGTTCCATTCGAGCCAGTGTGCGGGAAATTGGCCCAGCTGATAGCCGCCGGGGCCGATGTCCCACGGCTCGGCGATCATTACACGGTCTGCCAGCCACGGATCGGCGGCGATTTCGGCAAAGATTGGCGCGGCGGGATCAAATGCAGGGCCGCGCGCCATCACGGGCGCGAGATCGAAGCGGAAGCCATCGACCCCGCAGGCGCGAACGAAATGGCGCATGCTTTCAAGCGCGAGCGCGCGCATGGCGGGGTTGGCGAAATCCAGCGTATTGCCGCAGCCGGTGTCGTTGATCAGCGTGCCACCGGGCGCATGGGCATAGGCCGCGTTGTCGAGCCCGCGCAGCGACAGCACCGGGCCGAGCGCGTCGCTCTCGCCGGTGTGATTGAACACCAGATCGAGGATCACGCCGATGCCATGCGCGCGCAATGCAGCCACTGTATCGCGCAATTCGGCGACGCCGCCGGGGCACAAGCCCGGATCGAGTGCCATCATCGTGACCGGATTATAGCCCCAGGCATTGCATAAACCCAGCGGGGTTAAGTGGCGCTCATCGATCCATGCAGTGATCGGCATGAGTTCGACCGCGCCGACACGAAGCCTTTTGAGATGCGCGATGACCGCAGGATGGGCGAGCGCGGCGATGGTGCCGCGTAAATCCGCTGGCACATCGGGGTGCAGCATGGTGAAGCCGCGTACGTTCACTTCGTAGATGAGCTGGCCATGCTGAAAAACGGGCGGCTGTCGCGGCACATCGGGCATGGCAGCAGGCATCAGCGCCTTTGGTACAATCGCTGCTGTATCAATGCCATAAGTGGATAAACTGGCATCATAAATGAAGCGTTGATCCAGCTCTACCGCGCGCGGATCAACCAGCAGTTTGGCTGGATCGAACCACAGCCCGCGCTCCGGCGCCCATGTGCCATGCGCGCGCAGGCCATAGCGCGCGCCGGGGACAGGGGGCGCAGCGGTCCAGTTATCGCCCTCGCGGCGCATCGGCTGGCGGGTTTCCTGTGGACCATCGAACAGGCATAGTTCGAGCGCATCAGCGCGCGGCGCGCGGACCGTTAAGCGCGCTGGGATCACGTCACCACATCGGGAACGGCGCGGCCGGTGTGGCGCGCGATCCCGGCAATGTCCTGCGCAGCGGTGATCAATTCGGCGAGCATGGCGGGTGTCTCCGCATCCAGCGCGCCGCCGACGGGCTCGTAGCGTTCGAGATAGACGCGCAGTGTTGCGCCTTCGGTGCCAGTGCCCGATAAGCGAAACACGATCCGCGATCCGCCCTCAAACAGCACACGCAGGCCTTGATTGGCGCTGATCGATTGATCGACCGGATCAGTGTACGCAAAGCTGTCTGCAGCGGCGACCACCAGCGGGCCGAAGGTTTTGCCGGGGAGCGCGGGGAGCGATGCCGTCAGTTCGGCCATGAGCGCATCGGCCTGTGCGGTGGGGAGGGCTTCATAATCGTGGCGGGCATAATAATTGCGCCCGTAGATCGCCCAGTGCTCGGCGGCGAGCGCGGCCACGCTGATCTGGCGGACGGCGAGAATATTGAGCCACAGAAGCACCGCCCAGAGGCCGTCCTTCTCGCGCACATGGTCCGATCCGGTGCCCGCGCTTTCTTCGCCGCAGAGCGTGACGAGCCCCGCATCGAGCAGCGTGCCGAAGAATTTCCAGCCGGTGGGCGTTTCAAAGCAGGGAATGCCGAGCTTGGCCGCGACGCGATCCACCGCCGCGCTGGTGGGCATTGATCGCGCCACGCCGCTGAGGCCGCGTGCATAGCCGGGGGCGAGATGCGCGTTGGCGGCGAGCATCGCCACGCTGTCAGACGGTGTAATGAAGCAGCCGCGCCCGACGATGAGGTTGCGATCGCCGTCGCCGTCTGACGCAGCGCCGAAATCCGGGGCATCGGGGGCGAACATCGTGTGGAACAGTGCCTTGGCATGAACTGCGTTGGGATCAGGATGGTGCCCGCCGAAGTCTTCGAGCGGAACCCCGCCGCGCACGGTGCCGGCTGCAAAGCCCAGCCGCCGCTCCAAGACTTCGACGCCATATGGCCCGGTGACGGCGTGCATCGCATCGAACGCCATCGTGAAGCCGCCTGAGACTGCCGCGCGGATCGCGGGGAAATCGAACAGCGATTCCATCAGATCCGCCCAATCGGCAACCGGATTGATCACCGAGACCGCCATTCCGGCGCAATCAAACTCGCCGCACGTGTCGAGATCGATAGGGGGGGCGTCGACCGTCAGCCAGCGGTCAATCGTCTGGGTGCGCGCGTAGATGGCCTCGGTCACGCTTTCGGGGGCAGGGCCGCCGCTGGCGATATTGTACTTAATCCCAAAATCTTCGTCAGGCCCGCCGGGATTGTGGCTGGCCGAGAGGATCAGCCCACCGCTGGCGCAAAATTTGCGGATCACATGGCTGGCGGCGGGGGTGGAGAGAATGCCGCCCTGGCCGACCAGCACGCGGCTATAGCCATTGGCGGCGGCCATGTGGATCGCAGCGGCAATAACGGTGCGGTTATGATAGCGGCCATCGCCGCCGATCACGAGTGTGGAGCCGGGTTCACGTGGCACCACATCGAACACCGATTGAATAAAATTCTCGGCATAATTTTCTTGCGCGAACACGCGCACTTTTTTGCGCAGCCCCGATGTGCCCGGTTTTTGTCCGGCGAAGGGCGTGGTTGTGACGGTGTTGATCATGCGGTCTCCAGCAGGCTG
>JBBRXQ010000171.1:0-5617 GCA_038238515.1 Sphingomonadales bacterium
GCCGGAACTTGACCGATCAACGCTATCGGATCGCATCGCAGAACGTGGCTGGGCTGTGGCTCAATTCAAACTTTGGCGCGCCGCGCTACTTTGGCGCTGAACTGGGCGTTAAATTTCGCGGACCGTGATCTTCGGGTAGTAGGCGGAGAGCCGCATTAGGTTTAGCAATGGCTGCACGTTGATGACGGGCAGCCACTCGCTATTGCAAGGAGATGGACATGAAGACCGATTTCGATCTGTGGAACATCCATACCGGCGCGCCTCATGCCTTTAACAATCATGCGCCGCGCATCGATAATGGCACAGGGAGGCCCGGGCCAGACCGCTATTTCGATCCCGCATACGCGCGAGCGGAATGGGACAAGGTGTTTGCGCGTAGCTGGCTGCTGGCTGGCCCCGCGTCTGATGTGCCCGAAGCGGGCGACTTCATGAAATTTGATGTGGGGCCTGAAAGCTTCATTATCGTGCGCGGCGAAGATGATGTGCTGCGCGCACACTACAACGTGTGCCCGCATCGCGGCAGCCAGCTTGTTTCGGCCGAGATGAGCTCAGTGGCGCAGTTTACCTGCCCGTTTCATTCGTGGAAATTTGATCTCGAAGGGCACAATATCGAAGTGACCGACGCGGGCACGTTTCGCCCCGAAGTGCTGTGCCACGAGCATAATCTGGTGTCAGTGCGCTGCGAGGTGGCCGCCGGGCTGGTGTTCATCGCGATGGACCCGGATGTTAAGCCGCTGCGCGAATTCCTCGGCCCGATCCTGCCGCAGCTTGAGCTGTATGAGATCGATCAGATGTATGTCGTGCAGCATCGCCGATCTGATTGGGGGGCCAATTGGAAAGGCGGGGTGGATGCCTTTGCCGAAATTTATCATCTGCATGCGGTGCATCCGCAAACCCAGTGCCTGATGGACGATCGCACGCAGATTGATCTGTGGCCGGGCGGGCTCAGCCGCCAATTCGTGCCCTTTGCGCAGCCCAGTCCACGCTTCCCCGATCAAGAATGGGTGAACCCCGGAATTGCGATGCTGCTGCGTGATGCAGGGATTGATCCCGAGACCTATGAGGGAACCGCGCGCGATACCCGCGCCGCGGTGCAGCAGGCCAAGCGGGCGCGCTCAGAAGAACTGGGGCTGCGCTATGACCGGTTTAGCGACAGCCAGCTTTCGGACTCGGTGGTCTATTCGGTGTTCCCAAATGTGCAGATTGGCTGCCACCCTGAGGCGATTTTCCTTCACCGCTTCCTGCCCCACGCCACCGATCCCAACCAGTTCACCTATGATACCTGCATCCTATACCGCCATGTCGATGCTCCCGGCTATGGCGCGCCCGCATGGATGGGCATGGGCAGCGATGTTGATCTTTCAGGCCGCACCCGCCCCGATGTAATCCACACCCGGCTGGGCGAGCCGCCGTGCCTGGGCGAAGTGCTCGATCAGGACAGCGACCTGCTCCCCATCGTGCAAAAGGGTTCGCGCTCCCGCGGATTTCGCGGGCCGCTATGGAGCGAGCAGGAAGGGCGCGTGCGCCACTTCCACGCCGAGCTTGACCGGATGATGGCTGATTAACGCCTAAAACGGCCGAACAGTCACCCCATTGTCGATGACCATTTCCGCGCCGGTGATATAGCGCGATTCGTCTGAGGCTAGGAACACCACCATCGCGGCCACATCGTCCGGGTGTCCGGCTGCGTTATGCGGCAAGACCCCGGCGGGGACTTCCATCGGCTGGCCTGCGCGGCCTTGGGCCTGCTGGATCATCGGGGTTTCGATGGCGCCGGGGTGCACCGAATTGCAGCGGATCTTGTAGCCTTTAACCTGGCACATGATTGCAACCGATTTGGTCATGGAGCGGACCGCGCCCTTCGCGGCGGAATAGGCGAAGAAGATGGGATAGCCCATCAGTGCGCCGACCGACGACATATTGATGATCGACCCGCCATCGCCTTTGTTCATCAGGGGGATGGCATATTTCATGCCGAGGAAAACCCCCTCGTTCATGATCGCGTTGATCCAGCGAAACTGTTCGAGCGTGGTTTCCTCAACATCGGCGCTCAGCACAACGCCGGCATTGTTTACCAGAATATCGAGGCGGCCAAAGCGCGCCTCGATCGCGGCGATGGTGGCGATCCATTGCTCTTCGCTCGCCACATCGAGCGCCATCGCCACTGCGCCATTGCCGATGCTGTCTGCCACCGCCTGCGCCGCCGCGAGCTGAAGATCGGTGACCACCACCGTCGCGCCCTCGCGCGCCAAGGCAGCGCTATCGGCGGCGCCAAGGCCCGATGCACCGCCCGTTACCAATGCTACTTTGCCTTGTACGCGGCCCATGTTTCTCTCCCAGTCGGTTGAACGCTAAGCGTCTGCATCATCTTCAAAGTATTCCGGCATTCCTGCGGGCCAGACTACGCCCCATTGCGCCTGTCCGCCATCGATCACGATCAAATCGCCATTGATAAATCGCGCGGCGGGGGAGGCGAGATAGGCGATGGCTTCGGCAACATCCCAAGCATTGCCGCGCATCCGCATCGGGTTTGCTTTGTGAAAGCGTGCCAAGGCTTCTTCCGGATACATGCGGAAACCCTCGGTCTCAATCACGCCGGGACCGATGCAATTGACCCGGATATTGAGCGGAGCCCACTCGGTCGCCATCGTTTTGGAAAGATAGATAACGCCTGCGCGCGCCGCGCACGTGTGCGCCGCCTGCGGCATGCCGCGCTCAACATTGGCGACGATATTGATCACATTGCCCGGCTTGCCATCCGCGCGCCAGCGCTTGGCCGCCTCTTGCATCATCCACCATGTGCCGTTCAGATTGGTGTCGATCACTGCGAGCCAGCCCTTGCGCGAAAAATCGATCGCGTCTTGGGGGAATTGCCCGCCCGCGTTGTTTACCAGCGTATCTAGCGCGCCATAATGATCGTGAACTTGGCCGATCATGGCCTCCACCGCATCGGCATCGCGGATATTGGCCGCGACGCAAAGAATGTCGCGCTGACAGGCATCGCTGATCAGGCTGGCGGTGCCTTCCAGCTTGGCCAAATCGCGGCCGCAGATCGCCACATTTGCGCCAAGACTTGCGGCCAAGAAAGCCGCTGCTTTGCCCATCCCGCTGCCCGCGCCGGAAATTAGGATCGTTTGCCCAGCGAGCATATCATCGCGATAAATGGTGGTCTGGCCGCGCAGTGCTTCGTCATCAAGCCCGCGTGCGGGGCGGCCCGGATCGCCGGGTTCGGGGCGAAATATTTTTGGTTGATCGATTTTCGGCGGGCTCAACAGGGCAATCCTCATGGGGCAAGACGATGAGAAGCCGAAGCCTCCTTGCAGCGGTGAGCAGGCTAGCGCTAACTTATAAAAAAGACAAACAGGTTTGATTTATACCGCGCCTCGCCAAGTGGTGTTGCTGCGCTTGGCCCCGCCGGGCCACGTTCCGCTTTCAGACCTTGCGCTGCGGCATCAGCGCGCGGATCTGCACCTCCAAATGGCGCAACATTGGGCTGACGCTGGCTTGCTCAAGCCCGCCGGTGTGCAGGCTGATCGCCATGCCTTCAAGAATGGTTTGTGACAGGCCCATCGCCAGATGGAAATGTGCAGGTTCTTCGAGCCATTCGGGAAACAGTTGTTCGGCCTGCGCGTTAAATTTGGACCGGAATTCATCCTGCAATGGCCCCAGAATGCGGGCCAGCTCGGCATCGGTGCGCGCGGCGACCGCCAGTTCGTGAAACGCGATGAATGCCGGCTTCTGCAGCTGCTTCCAGTATGTGTCGACGAGATCGGTCACTTCGTGCTCAGGGTTTTCTGCGGCACGGCGAAAGGCGCGCAAGCGCTTTTCATGCAGTTCGACAATGGTGGCCTGAAGCAGCGCCATGCCATTTTCGAAATGATGCATCATCGCGCCGCGCGAAAGGCCAGCTTCTTCGGCCACGCGCGGGGTGGTGGTGTTGGCATAGCCAAATTTGACCAGACAACGGATTGTCGCGTCAAGCAGGCGCCCGCGCGTTTGCGCCGCTTTGGTTGCCTGCAGCGTGATGCCTTTTTCCGGAGGCCGCGCAGGCCGAACCTGCCGCGGCGCCCGCGAACGGGAAAGTGCCATAGTCTCGTGTCTGTTCCATCGCGGCGCATACGGGTGCATACCGCGCAAGCATCCTTTAGCCTGACCCGCGCAGCCGGTGCAACATGGCACAGATTATTTCGTCCGCAGCGCCGATCTGGCCTGCACAGCACAGCAAAAAAGACATGGATGATTGTCTTTTTGAGTGCCCGGTGTAGTCTTACGGGGCGACAAAGGTTGCCGGGCCGCGCGGCACTAGCCGGTAAAGCCCGAAAGCGGGCGAGGGGATTATGGAAAGCAAATTACACGCATCTGCGACGGACCCCATTTGGACAATGGGCGCGATGATCCGCGCCTCAGCACAGCGGTTTGGCGATGCGGATGCGATTGTGTTTCCCGATCGGCGGCTGACCTATCGCGCGCTCGAGCAAGGCGCGCGGAGATGGGCGAAGGCGCTGATTGCGATGGGTGTGCAGCCGGGGCAGCATGTTGGCATCCTGCTCCCCACCTGCACCGAATTTATGGAAGTGTTTTTTGGAGCGGTGATGACCGGCGCGGTCGCGGTTCCTGTTAACGCGCGCTATCAAGCAAATGAGCTGCGCTATTTGGTGAAGGATGCCGATCTGGTCGTGCTGATCACCACCGGGCGGATGACCGATACGCTGAATTTTGGCGACCGTCTGGTTGCCGCGCTGCCCTCGCTGGCGCAGGCGAGCGATCCCGCCGCGCTGCAACTGGATGAAGCGCCAATGCTGCGCGCAGTGATCAGCCTTGAAAGCCAGTGCCCGTCTTACCTGCTGGGCGCAGCGGCTGCGCTGGCGCTGGGCGATGCAACAGCGGATGCCGAAATCGAGCACTGCATCGACGCGGTTGAGCCGCAAGATACGGCGATGATCCTCTATACTTCGGGCACCACTTCGCAGCCTAAGGGGGCGATGATCTCGCACCGCGCGCAAGTGGGCAACAGCCGCAATCTGGGTACACGCTATGATTGCGGGGCGGAGGATAAAGTCTGGTCGCCGCTACCGATCTTTCATATCGCGGGCATTCTGCCGATGATGATGATCCTCGATCTGGGCGGGGTTTACATGACGATCCCGCACTTCGATGCGGGGCTTGCGCTGGAAATGCTAGGCCGCGAGGGCGCGACCATTGCCTATCCCAGCTTTGTCACGATCATGCAGGAACTGATCACACATCCCATTTTTGCCAGCACCGATCTTTCGCGGCTGCGCGTGATGAATTCAAACTTTGCGGTGCAGCCGCAGTGGATCAAAGAAGCGGTCGCCGCCGCGATGCCGCACACGATCCAGGTGGGGACATATGGCCTGACCGAGGCTGCCGGAACGGTCTCAACGAGCCGCCTTTCTGACACGTATCAGGTGCGCACTGAGCGTTGCGGCACCGCGCTGGAGGATTGGGAAGTGCGCATTGTTAGCGCCGCAACCGGAGCGGATTGCGCGGCGGGCGAGCAGGGCGAGATTGTGCTGCGCGGGCCGCACATGCTCAAAGGATATTATAATGCGCCGGACAAGACGGCCGAGGCGATCCGGGGCGGGTGGTTTTACAC
>JBBRXQ010000172.1:0-5592 GCA_038238515.1 Sphingomonadales bacterium
GACCGAGGCGTTTCTGGAAGCGTATCATGTTTATGAAACGCATGCTCAGGCGCTGGCCACGGCGGCGGATGCCAATGCGCAGTATGATATTTTCAGCGACCATGTGACGCGGTTTGTCCACACGGTTGGCTTTCCCAGCCCGCATTACACCATTCCGCAAACGCAGCAGGAAATCTTTGACAAGATGCGCGGCGGCGGGGGTAGTCAGGGGGGCGGCGGGGTCACTGTGCCCGAGGGCGCAACCGCGCGTTCGGTGGCGGCGGCATTGGCGCGGGGTGAGATCGGCGGCGCGGCGGGGGTGGACCTGAGCGCTTATTCCGATAGCGAAATGCTTGATTCGATCGAGTATCATCTGTTTCCGAATATGTGCCTGTTTCCCGGTGTTTCGCTGCCGATGATCTATCGCTTTCGCCCGATTGGGATGGACCCGGGGCGCACGGTGTTTGACCTTATATTTCTGAAGCTGGTGCCCGATGATACGCCGCTGGATTATCCGCCCGATCCGATCCCGATTGCCGTTGATCAATCCTATGCCGATGCGCCGGGGATGAACCGCGGACTGGGCGGGGTTTATGATCAGGATACCAACACGCTGGCGATGCAGTATCGCGGGTTTCAGGCGGCGTTTAAAAACGGGCAGACGCTGGGTAATTATCAGGAAGCGCGCATTCGGCAGTTTCAGGCCACGCTCGATGATTATCTGGCGGAATGAAGTTTAGCTTTAGCAAAGGAGGGCGCCCGCGATGAGCGAGCTTGAGCCTGATTTCCGCTGGGTGGCGGATAGGATCGCAATTGCCGATGTGATGGCGCGCTATACGCGGGGGATCGATCGCTGCGATATTGCGGTGCTGCAATCGGTGTGGTGGCCGGGGGCGACGGTGGATTATGGCAGCGGTGTGGTGGATGCGGCGGCGTGGTCTGAAACCACGGTCAAAGCCTTGGCAGCATTCAACCGGACGCAGCATTTTATTGGCAATCTGCTGGTTGAGCTGGACGGCGATACTGCGGCGGCGGAATGCTATTGCCGGGCTTATCATGAGGTGCCCGGTGCCGATGGGCCGACAGCATTTGAGGTGGGCGGGCGCTATCTGGATCAGCTGGAGCGGCGCGGCGGGGCGTGGCGGATGGTGCACCGGCGCTATGCGATGGATTGGAACAGCAATGGTCCATCGACCGCGCGCTGGGACGATGGGCTTTATGCGCAGCTAACGCGGCGCGGCGCGCGCTTGCCCGCCGATCCGCTGTATACCGGGGAATAAGGAACAAGCATGGCCGCCCAATCCCAAATCGATGCGCTGATCGACAAGCAGAGCATCACCGAGCTGATCATGCGCATGGCGCGCGCGATTGATCGCTGCGATGCGGCGCTGGTGGGCGCGCTGTTTCACCCCGATGCGACCGACGATCATGGCAGCTATCAGGGCAGCGCCGCCGATTTCATTCCGTGGGTGATGGCGGTGCTGGGCACGATGGAGCGCACGCAGCATATGATCGGCAATATCCTGATCGAGCTGGACGGCGACAGTGCCGCGAGCGAGACCTATTTCAACGCGCACCATGTGATCGCCAAAGATGGCGCGGAGGCGCTGATGGTGGCGGCGGGGCGCTATCTCGATCGGTTTGAACGGCGCGATGGCGCGTGGAAATTCTCGCATCGCCACGCGGTGTATGATTGGAGCAGCACCGCGCCCGCCACCGACATCTGGAACCGCGCCGATCCCGGCGCCACTGTTTTTGGCGCGCGCGGCCATGCCGATGCATCATATGCCAATCACCTCGCACAAAGCCCCGGAGCATAATATGGCCAGCATTATCGAGGATAAAATCGCCGCCGCTCCGCAGCCGCTGGCCGATATGGCGAAGCTCCCCGATCCTGAATTCCGGGGCACGCCGATCACGCCCGATCGCTATTTCAGCAAGGCCTTTGCTGAGAAGGAATGGGACAAGATCTGGACCAAAACGTGGCAGATCGCGGGCCTGGCCGCCCAAGTTGCCAAGACCGGCGATTATGTGACGTTTAATCTGGGCACCGAGACGATTGTGTGTGTGCGCGGCGATGATGGCGAAGTGCGCGCGTTTTACAATGTGTGCCAGCATCGCGGGATGCCGGTGGTTTCGGGCGAGCAAGGCAATGCGCCGCGCATGGTCTGCCGCTATCATGGCTGGGTTTATGATTTGAAGGGCACGCTGAAACTGGTGCCCGATGAGGCCGATTTTGTGCAGGGCAGCCCGTGCGGCAAGCTCAATCTGGTGGAGATCAAGTGCGAGGTTTGGGCCGGGTTTGTGTGGATCAACATGGACGATGATTGTGTGCCCTTGCGCGAATTTCTGGGGCCGATTGCGGCGCAGATTGATACTTATCCGATGGACAGGATGGTGCGCACGCATTGGGTGACCATCGAGGCGGATTTTAACTGGAAGCTGGTTCAGGACAATTTCAACGAGAGCTATCACCTGCCGTTTGTGCATCCGCAAACCAAGTTCATCATGGAATATTCGTATAATTTCTGCCAGTTTGACCTTTACCCCGAGGGCCATGCGCGGATGTTTATGCCCGGTGCGGGGCCGACCAAAATGCTGCGCGGCGGCGAGACTGAGACGCTGCAAATGCTTGAGCAGGAGCTGAAGTTTTGGGGGCTTGATCCAGAGGATTTTCGCGGCGGCAAAACCGGCGAAATCCGCGCTGCGCTGCAAGCGGCCAAGCGCGAAAAGGGCGCTGAGAAGGGCTTCGATTTTTCAAGCTATCACGACGACCAGCTAACCGATCATTGGCACTATACAATCTTTCCCAACTTGTCGTTTAGCCTGAAGCCCGACGGCAATATCTGGCTGCGCGCGCGGCCGCACGAAACCGACCCTGAAAAATGCTATTTCGACATGTGGTATATGACCTTGTTTCCCAAGGGGACCGACCGATATTATTCGCAAAGCATGTCTGAATGGGTCGATATTTCGGTGCCTGCGCCGCATATCACCGGCAAGGTGAACGAGGTTTCGATGGGTCCGGCGATTGATCAGGATGTTTCGATCTGGAGCGATCAACAGCGCGGGCTGCATTCGCGCGGCTATAGACGCGATTATCTGGCCGGGCAGGAGCGCCGGGTGCGGTATTTCCATGAAAACATTGATAAGTGGATTGCGGGCGCGCAGTCCGGAACCGGAACGGAGAAACATGATGGGTGAAGATATGATGTTCAGCATGACAATCGGCGGCGCCAGCGTGGGCGCGGCAGCTTCGTTCGGGGTCGTTAATCCGGCCAATGGCGAGGCATTTGCAGAGGCGCCGGATGCGAGCCGCGAGGATCTGGACCGGGCGATTGCTGCAGCGCGTCAGGCGCTCCCCAAATGGCGCGCCACGCCGCATGCTGAACGGGGGGCGCTGCTGAAGCAAGCGGCTGGCATCCTGATGGAAAATGCCGATATGTTGATGCGGCTGCTGACGCGCGAACAAGGCAAGACGCACGTAAACGCGCAAGCTGAGGTGATGGGCGCGGCCTATTGGCTGGGCGCAATGGCGGATATGGAAATCCCCGTCATCGTCAATGAAGACACCCCCGAGCGGCTCTCTGAGACCGTGCGCGTGCCCGTTGGCGTTGTTGCTGGCATTTCGCCGTGGAACTTCCCGGTTATGCTGTCATTTTGGAAAATCGCCCCAGCATTGGCGGCGGGCAATACGATGGTTTTGAAGCCATCGCCCTTTACCCCGTTGACCGTGCTCAAGATCGGCGAATTGCTGCGCGATTTGTTTCCGCCGGGCGTGCTCAATATCATCTCGGGCGGCGACGAGCTTGGCCCATGGATGACCGCGCACCCCGGTTTCGACAAAGTCAGCTTCACCGGATCGACCGCGACCGGCAAACGGGTGATGGCCTCGGCCGCCACCAACCTAAGCCGCATCACGCTCGAACTTGGCGGCAATGACGCAGCGATTGTGATGCCCGACGTTGATATTGAGGCGACCGCCGAGAAGCTGTTTTGGGCCGCGTTTAACAATTCGGGCCAGATCTGCATTGCGACCAAGCGGATGTATATCCATGCCGATATCTATGATCAGCTTACCGCCGCGCTCATCCGCTTTGCCAAAACGGTGAAGATTGGTGACGGTGCCGATCAGGGTACCCAGCTTGGTCCAGTTCAAAACAAAGTGCAATATTCGCGCGTTGTCGAATTGATTGAGGATAGCAAAGCGCAAGGCTACAAGATTTTGATGGGCGGCGATGTGGATATAGACGCGCCGGGTTATTTCATTCCCATCACGATCATCGACAATCCGCCCGAGGAATCGCGGATCGTGCAGGAAGAGCCGTTTGGTCCGGTTTTGCCGCTGTTGAAATTCGACGACATTGACGACGTCATCGCGCGGGCAAACAACAGCGAATATGGTCTGGGCGGCTCCGTTTGGGCCAAAGATGTAACCTTGGCGCGCCGCATCGCAGAGCAGCTTGAAACAGGCACTGTGTGGATCAACGAAGTTCAGCATGTAACGCCGTTTCAGGCTTTTGCTGGACATAAACAGTCGGGCATCGGTGTCGAAAATGGTCTCGCAGGTTTGCTCGAATATACCGTGGCGCAAACCATTACAATAAAGCGGGAACCCGTTTCCGCATAAGTTGGTTGGAACTTGCACGAACTGGCGCACCAAACAGATTTGCAGAACTTGGCGATCAATTATTGTGCCATTTTTGCTAGTTGCAGCGCGCGGGCGCTAACCTAGTCTGAACCCATTGACGATTGCCCATGAAGGCAATCGCGCGGCAACGGGATTTCTGTTGCCTACTGGGGAAGGAAGCATCTGTTGGTTCTTAATCATTCGAGAAATCGCGCCCGCAAACTTCGTCATGTCGGGGCTCTGCTCGCGGCGGCATCCTCGTTGATCGGTGTTGAGGCCTATGCCCAGCAAGCGGTGCAGGGCTCCACCGGCCAAACGAATACGCCGCAGGCGGCAGCAGAGCAGCCCAGCAGTGGGATCGAGGAGATCGTGGTAAGTGCGCGGTTCCGGTCGGAAACGCTGCAGAACACGCCAGTTTCGGTGAGCGCGGTGAACGCATCGGCGATCCAGAATACGGTGCTGACCGATGTGAACAGCATCCAGAAATTGCTGCCCAACGTGCAATTGTCGCGCATCAACTATGCGGGGCAAGCGCTTGGTGCATCGATCCGCGGGATCAGCTTTGCCGATTTGGAAAAGACGTTTGATCCGGCAATCGGCGTGGCGATCGATGGGGTCTTTCTGGGGACCAACACCGGCGCGAACGTGGATTTTGACGATATTGAATCGATCGAAGTGCTGCGCGGGCCGCAGGGCACGCTTTATGGGCGCAATACCATCGGCGGCACCATCAGCATCCGCCATACCAAGCCAACCGGCGAACTGGGCGCCAAGTTTTTGGCGCGCTATGGCAGCTTTAACAGTCTTGATCTCAACGGTGTGATCAACCTGCCGAAAATTGGCGACATGCTTTCGATCAAGCTGTTTGGATTGCGCCGCACATCTGACGCGCCAACGACCAACCGCTATACCGGCAAGCGCGAACCGGGCCGCAACATGTTTAATGTGGGCGCGAGTGTGCTGGCCGATTTTGGCAATACGAC
>JBBRXQ010000173.1:0-5543 GCA_038238515.1 Sphingomonadales bacterium
CCTTGCGCACGAATTGTTGGAGATAGCTGGCATTGCGATCGAGCAATCCCGAGAGCGCCGCCAAGCTAACGCGGCGGGCCGCAGCCAGCGCAACAAGGCGCGCGCGCGCTGGGTCATTCACTTCGATTTGAACCTCATTTGGGATTTGAACCTCATTTGGGGTTTGAACCCCATTTGGCGTCTCGATTCGGGACTCCATCATCTACCTCCATATTCGAAGAATTTTCTCTAGACCCGTAGGATTTTTACGTCAACAAAAGAAAAATGCTGTTGCGACTCACCCCGAAGGAAAAATTGATGCTCATCTGCAAAGTAGATCAATTCCTCAATCTCACCGGCATGCCGGTGACCAAATTTGGCCGCCTTGCCGCGCATGATCCGCGCCTTGTCGGCGATCTGCGCAATGGCCGCGCCCCTCGCCCCGCGTTGGTAACACGGGTGGAACATTTCATGAACAACTATTGGAGCAACACCCATGTGGCTTGATCGCACACTATTCGAACGCAGGCTTGTTGAACGCAAATCGATGCCCGCCCCCCGCGTCCGCATCAGCCCCGCCGAAAGGCTGCTGCGCGCGGTTCGCGCGCTCGCAGGCACCAGCGCCGAGATGGTCAGCCATACGGAAACCCCATGGGTCAGCGTGACCTTCGCCGGATCGCGGCACACGATGGTGCTGCGCTACACCGGCTGGGAAGCCTGCGACGATGCCGAGCATTTCAAGGCGCAACTGCCCGAGCACGAGTTCACCATCCCCGGTGTGATCGTGGCAGATGCGGCGGCGAGCATGACGCATCAGGTCTTGCTGCCCGAGCCGATGATGGAGATCGAGGTCGATCTGCTGCTGCTCGATGATTGAGCGATGGCTTTGACGGCAAAACGAAAGGACCCGAGCGATGATATCATTCCTGATCCCGATGCTGCTGAAGCTGGGACTATCTGCGCGGTGGTCGAAGATTACGGCGATCGCCTTGCCGCTGCTGCTGGTCATTGGATTGGCATGGCTGGCCGCAAACCATTGGCAATCGCAGCACAAAGCGCAGCTGCAAACGGCCGAGCGCGAAGGCCAGCTGAACGAACGATTGGAGCAGAACAATGAAGTTTTCAGATCAGTTGAAGCCGCTCATCATGCTGATGCCATTGCCGATCCTGTGCGCGACCAGCGCCTGTGTGAAAAATACGACCGAAACTGTAAGGTCGGTCAGTGACTACGGGCTGATTGCTGCGCCAATCACGTATGCGGGCGGCAAAGACACCGACGGCATCGATACCGCCGAGACGGTAGCGCAAATCAAAAAGCACAACAGCCGCTATGCGTGCGTGGTGGACAAGGATTGTCCGGTGGTTGGGCGGTGAATGGGCGCGTACACGCCGCGTAATAATCGCATGCAACAAGGGCAATAAAACCATGATGCGCAGCAATTCAAGCAATCCCACATTCGAACATTATCTTCGCACGGGCGAGTGGTTATCCGAAAGCGATTGGCTTGACCGGCATGAACAGAAGTTCAATCCCTACCATGACCCGGACGATGGCCGTTTCACCTTTGCGCCCGGCGGGCCCAGACAGAATCTCGGCGTAAAGCCCGCCATACCCGCTCGCCAAAGACAGGTTGTCCGACGCCCAGCTGCGCCCGCGCCGCAACCCATCAAAAGACCGCAGGTTAGGCCCATTCCGGGCTACCCGGAAACCGGCAATGATGCTTGGCGAAAGGCGAATGATGCGATATTTGAAAGGGCGGCGGACAACTTCAACGCAACCAACCGACTGAAATCCGGAGATGCGCGCTATATGGACCCCCATCTTATGAAAGCGTGGGCGATGTTTGAAAGCGGAGGCAAAAAGGAAGCGTTTTTGTCCGATCCATTTCAGGTAAATGTGGGTGATTGGGACGACGAAAAATTGAAACTTGGGCTCGTAAGGGGCAAAGTTCCCGGACCAGAGCTTAGCGCTTATGCTGGCCTACGCTGGCTTGATAAAAAAGGCCACCTTACGATTGCACCAAAAGATAAACCAAAAATCACAAAATATATAAACCTGCCGTTTGCGCTTATGCGGTATAATGGAAATAATAAAATTGACAGCAATGGCAAGCCGCACAAGCATAATTATGTCTATGGAATATACTTACTTTATAATAAATAGTGTTTTTGTGCTATCTGTATAGGATATTTTGATGCGAGCCCTGTCTATAGCATTTATTTTGTTGATGACTCCTGTTTCTGCAAGATCTGAACCGTTTTTTAAAAATGAAAAACTGCTCGGTATGTTAAAAAATAGCAGTTTCGCCAATGCTTTGACCACAGGCACAACATTAAGCATTATATATCAGCAAAATAAACAAGCCCTCGTGTACTATATCAATGTGGGACCTGAAACCGGCCACCAAAACGAGGGGTTGATTATTTTTATAAATGGCAAGTATCATCATAATTATTACATTAATTGGTCATTGACCTGTAAAGTTCGAAAGAGTGAATTGATCTGTCAGTTGGATGATCTTCCAAAAATAATCGAGCGTGTAAAGCTGCGGGATATCTTTGCCGGCAAGCGAATGGTAATCGGCGGAAGTTTTGAACGGCCTTGGTGCGGTTCGCATAAGATGTGCAAGTGATCGGAGAGGTAGTCCAAAACGGATAGACTGGCCTAATTATCGAGTGCCAGCAGCTCGATCAGGTCAGCGGCCCAACTCGCCACCAGTTCCGCCACATTCACACCCGCCGGATCACCAGATTGCGGATTTCGCTCATGTCTTCCATGGCAAAGCGAATGCCTTCGCGGCCCAGCCCTGAATCCTTGACCCCGCCGTAGGGCATGTTGTCGACGCGGTAGCTCGACACATCATTGACCACCACGCCGCCGACCTCGAGGCTGTCCCACGCGCCGAGCACCTTGTGCAGGTCGCTGGTGAACAGCCCGGCTTGCAGGCCGAACTTGCTGTCGTTGACTTCGGCCAGCGCGGCGTCCCAATCGGTGAATTTCGAGAGGATCACCACCGGGCCAAACGCTTCCTCGGTGTAAACCTTCATATCGCGGGTGCAGCCTTCGAGCAGCGTGGCCTCCATCATATTGCCCGCGCAGCCCCCGCCCGCGAGCAAGGTGGCCCCGCCCGCCAGCGCCTCATCCACCCAGCCTTTGAGCCGCTGCGCTTCATTGGCCGAGATCATCGGGCCGATGAACGTGTCGCGGTGCTTGGGATCGCCCGCAATCAGCGTTTTGACTTTGGCGGCGAGCCGGTCGCGGAAGGTGTCGTAAATCTCGGCGTGGATGATCACGCGTTGGACGCCGATGCACGATTGGCCTGACTGGTAATAACCGCCGAACACGATGCGGGCGAGCGCATGATCGAGATCGGCGTCCTTATCGACCACCACCGCCGCATTGCCGCCCAGTTCCAGCACAACCTTTTTCTTGCCCGCCTTGGCCTTCAATTCCCAGCCAACGCCGGGCGAGCCGGTGAACGACAGCAGTTTTAGCCGCGGATCGGTGGTGAACAAGTCTGCGCCCGCGCGGGCAGCGGGCAGGATCGAAAACGCGCCCTCGGGCAAAATGTCGCATTCGGCGAGCACTTCGCCCATCAGCACCGCGCCCAGCGGGGTGAGGCTGGCGGGCTTCATCACAAATGGGCAACCCATCGCGATCGCGGGCGCGATCTTGTGCGCGGCCAGATTGAGCGGGAAATTGAACGGCGAGATAAAGCTGCACGGCCCGATCGGCACCCGCTTCCACATGCCCATATAGCCTTTGGCGCGCGGGGAAATGTCGAGCGGCTGGACCTCGCCATAATTGCGCGTGGCTTCTTCGGCGGCGATGCGGAAGGTGTCGATCAAGCGGCCGACCTCGCCCTCGGCATCGGCAATGGGCTTGCCCGCCTCGATGCACAGCGCATAAGCCAGCTCTTCGCGGCGCTCGGTAAAGCGGCGCACGCAATGATCGAGCACATCGCGCTTTTCATAGCTCGCCAGCTTGGCCATTGGCTCCGCCGCGCGCACCGCGCCCGCAATGGCTTCCTCGATCACATCGGGCGTGGCCAGCGCGGTGCGAAACGCGATCTCGCCGGTGAACTTGTCGGTGACGGCCAGATCGGTGTTTGGCTGCACCGCCTTGTTGTTGAGGTAGAGCGGGTAGATGTCTTTGAGTTTCATTTTCCTGCCCTTTTCACGGTTATGCATACACAACTTAAACCAACAACTTCGTCATGCTGAATTTGTTTCAGCATCCATCCTTCCCCGCAGCAATGGCGTTACTGGCACGATGGACCCTGAACCAAGTTCAGGGTGACGACATTCTGATAAGGTTGCCGATAATCAAATTGTCGCATCGCGCTAAGCCGGTTTGGGTGGGATATTCAGCCCACCCTAGCCCTTCCACCAGAGAGGATGGAGGTTAGAGGTTAAAGCGCCTTGCTCAGCGCCTTGATATCCGTGTTCAAAATCTGATCGTTTTCGGAATAATCGACCGGGCAATCGATCAAGTGCACACCCGGCGTATCGCAGCAATGCGCGAGCAATTGCTGCAAATGCGCCGCGCTCTCTACCCGGTGACCATGCGCGCCATAAGCCTCGGCATATTTGACAAAATCGGGGTTGCCATAGGTCAGCCCGAAATCGGCAAAGCCCATGTTGGCCTGCTTCCAGCGGATCATGCCATAGCTGCTGTCATTAAGGATCAGCACGGTGAGGTTTAGGCCGAGGCGGACGGCGGTTTCCATCTCCTGACTATTCATCATAAACCCGCCGTCGCCGCAGATCGCCATCACCTTGCGCTCCGGATAAAGCATGGCGCTCATCATGGCAGACGGCAGCCCCGCGCCCATCGTGGCGAGCGCATTATCGAGCAGCACAGTGTTGGGATGATACGCGGTATAGCCGCGCGCGAACCAGATTTTATACACGCCGTTATCAAGGCAGATGATCCCATCATCGGGCATCGCGGCGCGGATCTGGCTGACCAGATGCGGCGGGAAAATCGGGAAGCGCGCGTCTGCCGCCAGCGGCGCGGTGTGCGCAATCTCGGCGGCGCGGTAGGACAGCATTTTGTCAAAATTCCACGCCGGATTGGGCGTGATCGCTTGCTTCATCTGCCACACCGCGTTGGCGATATCGCCGATCACCTCGATGCTGGGGAAATAGACCGGATCAACCTCGGCAGTCTTGGTCGAGACGTGGATCACCGGAGTGCCGCCATTGTGCATGAAAAACGGCGGCTTTTCGATGACGTCATGGCCGAGGTTAACGATCAGATCGGCGTCTTCGACCGCGCGGTGAACAAAATCGCCCGCCGATAGCGCGGCGCAGCCCAGAAACTTCGGATGCCGCTCATCAATCACGCCCTTGCCCAATTGCGTGGTGAGAAACGGGATGCCCGTTGCCTCGATAAATTCGCTCAGCATTTTGCCGGTCATTTTGCGGTTCGCGCCCGCGCCGATCACGAGGATTGGGGCCTTGGCCGCTTCCAGCGCCGCCACCGCTTGGCTGATCGATTTGCCATCTGCAAGCGGGCGGCGGACGAGGCTGCGCTTCAGCGGGCGCGATGCGGTGCGTTC
>JBBRXQ010000174.1:0-5536 GCA_038238515.1 Sphingomonadales bacterium
ATCGCCTCCTACACCCTTGCCAAAATGATCCAAACTCGCGCCGCAGGAGGCGCTAGAAGCACCACAGCAGACAGCCGCTTCAACCATGAGTGTACAATATACTTGACACTTTTGGTGTCAAATTAAATCGACACTATTTGTTTGCGAAGGACAAAATATGATCTGCACGGTTGGATCGTAGGCGCGCTCGTTCCGAACTCAAATCGCACCGAACCAAATCGCACCCGACAAGGCATTATCCTTCACTAAACCTCATCTAACCAAAAGGCGCGGCGCGCGGGCAAAATGAGCATCGCCCGCAGCGATCCGTTCGACCAGCTGCGAATGGCGGTGACGCAAGCCAAGGATCTAGTGCTGATCTCTGACGCGGCACTGGTTGACGAAGTTGGCACGACCCTGAAAGCGAACTGCGCGCTTCTGCCTTGGCGCGAAACTGGGGCGGTGGCGCATAAAATGGCGATGCGGGCGGCGCTTAACCGCAGCCATGCCTGTTTGACGCAATGTAGGAAAATGGTTTGTGCGTTATCGCCGCAATCATTGCGGTCTGCCGAAGGCAACCCATTGACTCGATCAATGTGAGATGAGCCGAGTTTAGGGCACTCATGCTGAGGTATGGCACCGAAGCCTTAAACTTGGCGATATTGCCTGAAAGTTCGGGAACCGGCGCTTCCCCATCGCCGTTTGGTCGCGTAGAAGCTCGAACATGCAGGGTCTCCAGCAATCAAAAGGTGGTGCATGACAACAGCGATAACCGACAAGCGCAATTCCATCTTGGCCAATTGGCGGGCGGATGTGCCCGCATCGATTGTCGTTTCGCTGGTCGCACTTCCGCTTTGTTTAGGGATTGCGCTGGCCTCGGGCGCTCCGCTGTTTGCGGGTCTGGTTTCCGGCATCGTCGGCGGGCTGGTGGTGGGCGCGCTTAGCCGCTCGCCGCTCTCGGTGAGCGGTCCGGCGGCTGGCCTGACAGCGATCGTTTTGGCAACAATCGAAGGGCTTTCCAGCTATGAAGCCTTTTTGCTTACGGTTTGCCTTGCCGGTGCCATGCAGATAGCGTTTTCGTTCTTGCGCGCGGGCATTCTAGCCGAGTTTGTTCCATCTGCGGTCATCACCGGCATGTTGGCAGCCATTGGCCTGATCTTGATTCTGAAGCAATTACCTCACGCTATCGGGTATGATGGAGATCCGATTGGCGATTTTGCCTTTGGCCAAAAGGACGGTCGCAACACCCTAACTGCCGTTGTTGATATTCTGCGCGATGATATTCAGTGGGGTGCCTTATTTGTCGCTGCGATCAGCCTTGTGTTCCTTTTCTGGTGGGACAAAGCCAAACCTAAGGAAGGCTTCTGGCGGTTCTTGCCCGGGCCACTGGTGGTCGTTTTGTTCGGGTTGGGGCAAATTGGCTTTTTCAGCATTATGCACCACAGCTTACCATTGCAGCAACGCATCTAGTCGCGGTGCCGACGCCAGCATCGGTGGCAGGATTTTTCGCCTTGTTTCGTCAGCCCGACTTTGGTGCAATTGTCAGGGTGGATGTTTGGACAGCAGCCGGCGCAATTGCGATCGTCGCCAGTTTGGAATCTCTGCTGAGCGTTAAGGCGGTGGATGAAATCGACCCACAGCGCCGCGTCACGGATAAGAACCGCGAATTGTTCGCGCAAGGCATGGGCAATCTCACCGCAGGTTTTCTGGGCGGCATTCCGGTTACTTCGGTGATCGTGCGCAGCTCAGCGAATGTGGAATCCGGCGCACAATCGCAGCTTTCGACGATTCTCCACGCCGTCTGGCTGCTGCTCAGCGTGATGCTGATTCCCGCTATTCTCAATTTGATTCCACTATCTGCGCTTGCTGCGATATTGATCGCGACCGGGTGGAAGCTGGCAAAGCCCGGCCTGTTTGTCGAACGCTATGGACAGGGCATGACACAGTTCATCCCGTTCGTTGCGACGGTGATTGCCATTCTGCTCACTGACCTGCTCATCGGCATTGCCATAGGTATCGGCATTGGCCTTGCGTTTGTTATCTTCCGCAATATTCAAAATGCTGTTTCTGTTGTTGAAGTTGGCGGCGATGTGATGGTGCGCGCACGGCGAAATTTGTATTTCGTGCACAAGGCGCAACTTCAGAAAGCATTGGCTGGCATTCCCGATGGGCGAACAGTCCTCATCGATCTCTCCGCGACCAACTACGTCGATTTGGACAATGTCGACATCATCAACGCTTTTGCTAAGGCCGCCCCGTATCGTTCGCCGCGCGTCATCATCAAGGGAGATGCCCGCGGCAAGATCTCGGAACGCATCGAAGCACCCCTTACCCGCGCCCGCGCCACCTGAAAAACGAACGACAAGGACCCCGATCATGCAGGAAATCGCGCAATTACTGCTTCACAATCGCGCATGGGCATCGGAACAGTTGGAAGAGGACCCGGAGTTTTTCCTTCGCCGCCTTGATGGCCAAAAGCCGGTTTTTCTCTGGATCGGATGCTCAGACAGCCGGGTCCAGCCCGACCATTTCACCCAAGCAGCCCCCGGCGGTTTATTCGTCCACCGCAATATAGCCAATCTCGTGCGTCAAGATGACGCCAACCTGATGGCGGTGCTCGAATTTGCCGTGATGACACTTGGCGTCAATGATATCGTGATCTGCGGGCATTATGGTTGCGGTGGTATTGCAGCCTCGCTTGGCACCCTTCCGGCGGGGCCGGTCGGCCATTGGCTGGAACACGTGGTCGATGTTCTTGATGCCCATCGAGATGAAGTGGATGTTATCCATAACCATGATGAACGCGTGAACCGCCTAGTGGAAATCAATGTCAGTGATCAGTTGCTGCACCTAGCGCGGACCACAACGGTCGCCAATGCCTTTGCCGCTGGCCGCGACCTTAAGCTGCATGGCTGGGTTTATGATCTTCGCGACGGGCTCATCAAGCCGCTGATGGAAATTGACGGAACCACGAACCTTGCCGAAGTGGGTGCGCCCAATCGCGTGCTGGTCTAGCTTTGACGCTGGCTAAGCGAACTGGATAAGATGCGGCGGAAAAGTCGGCAATATTGCATTATTATCTGATAGGCAGGTGATCGGGTCCAGTATGCTTGGCCAAGCTGCCAATGCTTTCATCAAACCGCCATCGCGCGCATCACATTCCCCCTTCGCGCTCCGCCCAGCGCGCGCGGATTGCGTCTGAGCCTTCGCGGGTGCCGTCGTGGCTCCAGCCGGGTGGGCGCAGCAGGTAGGCGAGTTTATGCCGCCAAGGTGCGCGCGCCAAATCGGTGAGGATAGCGGTCCATTCGTGGAACACCGTGTGGAGCAAGTTGAAGCTGCCAAGCTGGCGGACGATGCCGTACCGAGGCGGTTCTTCATCACGCTCGGCCTCAAACGTGCCGAACATCTTGTCCCAGATGATGAAGACCCCTGCATAGTTGCGATCGAGGTAGCGCGGGTTGGTCGCGTGGTGGACGCGGTGGTGCGCGGGGGTGTTCATAACCGCCTCAAACCAGCGGGGCATGCGTTTGATCGTCTCTGTGTGAATCCAGAATTGATAGACCAGATTGATCCCGCCCACGGTGAGCAGCATCGCCGGATGGACGCCGAGCAGCGCGGGCCAGATGTGGAACGCGAAGCTGAGCGCGAAAAATCCAGTCCACGTTTGGCGCAGCGCGGTGCTAAGGTTGTAATGCTGGCTGGAGTGATGATTGATATGCGCCGCCCAAAACCAGCGGACGCGGTGCGCGGTGCGGTGAAACCAGTAGTAATTGAAATCATCGAGCACGAAGGCCGCGATCCAGACCCACCATACGTTAGGTAGCGTGGCGACGCGGTGCTGATAGAGCCAAAGCATCGTTGCATAGATCGCGCCTGCGACCAGTGCGCCAGCAACCGTGCTGCCAAGGCCAAGCCCGAGCGATGTAAGCATATCGCGCGGCTCATACTTTTCGGGCGCGCGGCGCGATGCCCAGATCATTTCGAGTACGATTGTAAGGATGAAGAAAGGGATCGCGTAGACGACGACATCGAATGGCTGAATATCAAGCGCCGCGTTCATGTTTGCTCACCAAGGCGGCGCAGGCTGGCGGCCCAGGCTTGCGCTTCTGCCCCGAGTTCGAACGTGATCGTGCCAAAGCGCGGTTCGGCGGCGCTGAGCGTAAGGAATTGGCGATCAAGCCGCACCCCGCCGTGATCGGAAAGAAGCCGCGCGGCAAAGTGGCTGCCGTGGCGGCGCACCACCATGATGCGCCCGCTTTCATCGCGGAGCAGCGCCCCGATCCGCGCGCGGTCTAGCGCGACATCCTGCGCGACAAAGCCGCTGATCGCCGCATCGGCCAGCGCGCGGGCATGGGCTTCATCACGAATGCGCACATCGCCGCCCAGCCGCATCGCACGGGCAAGATGATAAAGTCCCATGATCAGGACGAACGATACCGCTACCTGAATGATAACAGCTGCGCCCGGCAGCGCCGCGAGGTCCTTCATCGCAAGCATGCGCTCAGGCTTTAGCCGCGAGCATATCGACTTGCGCGCGGACCGGGCCGATGTCGAAGCCTGCACGTGCTGCCGCCGCCGCGATAGTGGCGGGGGCCATGCCCATCCGCGCCTGCGTGAGCGCCCAGAGCAAAGCGGAGCGGGTGCCCGACCGGCAATAGGCCAGCACCGGGGATTCACCGGCGGCGAGCAGCGCCTGCTCCATGGCTTCAACTTGCGTGATGGAAAAGCCGGCGTGGGTGACGGGTATCGCGACATAGCCGATCCCAGCAGCCAGCGCAGCGGCTTCGATTTGGACACCGGGGGTTTGATCGTCCGATTCGTTTTCCGGCCGGTTGTTGATGATCATCGCGATGCCAAGTGCCTTGGCCTCGGCAATCTCACTGAGGTCGATTTGCGGGCTGGCGTAAGTTTTATCGTCAATTTTATAGAACATGCTTATTCCCTTGGGGCGCGGGGCGGGGCCGCTTGCGCCGGCTTCAGGTGACCATCGTAAACGTTGGCGTTAACTATTGACCGCCATGCAAATATGCCGCGCTGCGCCCCGTCAAGATCTTTGCCAAATGAGCGGCATTAGGGCAACCTAAAGCAGAGTTTAGCTCAATCGGCGAAATAGTGAAATTACCAGTGCCCGGAATTGACGAATCCGTTCGCACTTAGAGATTTTGTTGGTTATAGTCTTTAGCGCATGGGAGAATGCCGGTGATATTCGGCAAAGTTTCCCTGTCGTGCCGCTAGCAGCCGCGCCCGGCTTGCGGCACCCAGGTAAGCAGGCGCGGAACGAAGGTCGATTGATTTTTATGGGTTTTGACAGAGGGCGGCGGGGTCGCGGACGCGACAAGCGCGATGGTTTCGGTGACGAAGGTGGCTTCGATCCCTACGGCGGCGGCGGTGGCGGCGGCGGCTTTAGTGGCGGCGGCGCTTCGCGGGGCGGCTTTGGCGGCGGTGATCGTGGCGGCTTTGGTGGCGGCGGAGATCGCGGCGGCTTCAGCGGCGGCGGTGGTGGCGGGTTCAGCGGCGGCGGTGCTCCACGCAGCGGCGGCTTCGGCGGACCACGCGG
>JBBRXQ010000175.1:0-5536 GCA_038238515.1 Sphingomonadales bacterium
CGGCCAGCGCGGCGGCGATTGCAGAGGGTTCGCGCGCGACCACCCTTCCAGCGGCGGCGCAGGTTACCACTTCACGCGCGCCGCCGACGTCAGGGATCACGATTGGGGTGCCGCAGGCGAGCGCTTCGATCCACGCGTTAGCAAGCCCCTCGCTCTCAGAAATCAGCACCATCGCGCTGGCCGCGCTGAGCAATTGCGGCAGCAAATCGTGTCCAACATTTCCGAGGAAACGCACGCGACTGGATAATCCAGCCTTTGCGGTGCTGGCGCGCAGGCTTCCCTCAAGCGGCCCGGTGCCGACGATCGCGAGGGTGATCTCGGGCGGGAGCAGCGCCAGTGCTGCGATGGCCAATTCATGCCCTTTCACAGGCACCAGCGCGCCGACACTAACCACTAACGGACCTTCGCCGCATCCTTCAAAACCGGGGAGTTTCATCACCCGCGCGCGCGCGATAGCGCGGGGCAAGGGGGCGAAGCGCGCATGGTCAAGCCCGGTGTAATGAACGTGCAGCTTGTCCCCCGCCAAACCAAGCTCGGCCATATCGCGCCCCAATGCGGCAGAAACCGAAAGCACGGCGCCAGAGGCCTGTGCAGCCGCGCGCATCTGGGGGAGCGCACCGGGTTGGCCGCGCCAGACATGGATATCCGATCCGCGCGCCTTGATCGCCAGCGGCACGCCGAGCGCCTTGGCAAGGCGCATCGCGGCGGGGCCATCGGGATAGAAAAACTGCGCGTCGATGAGATCGAAAGGCGCTTCGGCGTGGAGCTTTGCCGCCAGCGGCATTACCGCGCGCGCGATCAACGCAGGATTAAAGCGCCCTGACAATGCCGGGATCATATGGAACCGGGGGTGGTGGACGGTAACCCCGTTTTCGCGCTCGATCAGCGGGATCGCCGCAAGTGCGGCGTAACGGCCGATGCGAAGCGGCGGCAGGCCGATGGGATTGATCACGGTTACATCCCAATCACCGCGCGCGCTCAGCGCTTGCATCTGCCGCGCGACAAAGCGCCCGAAGCCGGGGCGCCCAGGAGCAGGATAAAGCGTGGCGAGCGAGAGCAGCCTGCGCTTCACGGGGTCTTCATAATTGACGCACCAAAGTCTCGGCGATGCCGAGCCAAACCGGACGATCTATGATGATCTGGCGTTGACCAGCACCGGGGGGCAGCAAGGCGATCCGATCACCCCCCAGCCCTTCGGCGCGGTCGATCATCCGCCCGAACGCAAACCTTCCGCCGGGGCGGGGCGCAAGCACATCGCGATTGAGCGCGCGTGCGAAATTATCGGGGTCGACCTGACGGAGCCAGACCTGATCGCCGGCGCGATAGTCTCCGGCGCTGGTTTCCACCGCCATAACCACGAGCCGGGCGTTGCCGCTGGCAATTTCGAGCACCGCTTCCATGGGCCGGGTCAGCGCTTCGGCCCCCGATGCAGTCAGCCGGGCAACAAAGCTTGGCTGCACGACTTCGTCTGATTTGACCAAAATCTGCGGATCAACGCCCAGCGCCGCTCCGATACGGTTCATCCACACGAGCGATAAAGATCGCATCCCGGTTTCGAGCCGGCCAATCGTTTGCGCAGTGGTCTGCGGATCACAACGCGCGGCGACATCGGCCAGCGTGAACCCTTTTTGACGGCGAATGTCGCGGATACGGTTGATCATGATGAGCGCTCGGCGAAAAATGATTGGTTACACATATAGTCTTTTATTGGTTTCGGCAATTCACTGTATTGCGATAGTCATGCGCCTTGCGCTAGCTCTAACAGAACTTATCCAAGATCAAATTTCGCCTCAAATGCAGCAATATGGAATGGCGCGGTTGCTGGGGATTGTGGGGTTAAACTTCCACCTGCTCCGCGAGTTCCAGCCAGCGCTCTTCGGCGGCATCTTTTTCCGCGCGCGCTTTGTCTAGCGCGGCGGTGAGCGCGGCGAAGCGCGCGGGATTGGCCGCGTAGAGCGCAGGATCGGCCATTGCGGCTTCATCACGCGCCATATTCGCTTCCAGCTCTTCGATCCGCTGCGGCAGCAGTTCGTAATCGCGCTGGTCCTTATAGGTTAGCTTGCCCTTCTTGGATGGCGGCGGCGGCGCTGCGTCAGCGGCGGGCGAGGTGCTGGTTCGCGCGCCGGGCTTGCCCGCTAGCCGCGCCTTGCGCTGCTTTTCCCAGTCGGCATAGCCGCCCGCGACGATATCCACCGTGCCCGAGCCATCCATGCCCAGCGTAACCGTGACGGTGCGATCAAGGAAATCGCGGTCATGGCTCACGATCAGCACGGTGCCTTCGTAATCCGAGATCACTTCTTGGAGCAGATCGAGCGTCTCGAGATCGAGATCGTTGGTCGGCTCATCGAGCACCAGCAGATTGGAGAACCGGGCAAATTCGCGCGCCAGCAAAAGCCGCGAGCGTTCTCCGCCCGAAAGCGTGCCGATCCGCGCCTCAACCAGATTGGGATCGAACAGAAAGTCTTTCAGGTAGCCGTGGATATGCTTGCGCACGCCGCGCACGTCGATCCAGTCGCCGCCCTCGGCCAAAACATCGCGCACGCGCTTTTCCGGGGTCATCAGGCTGCGCTGCTGGTCGATCACCACCGCAGTGAGCGTATTGGCCAGCGTGACAGTGCCGCTATCGGGAGAAAGTTCGCCGGTGAGCATCTTAAGCAGCGTGGTTTTGCCCGCGCCGTTTGCGCCGACAAGGCCGATGCGGTCGCGCCGGGTTATCCGCAGGCTGAAATTCTTGACGATGGTGCGCGCGGATTCGTCAGGGCCAAATGTTTTGGAGATTTTGTCGGCTACGATAACCGCCTTGCTTTTGGCGTCATCGCTCGAAATCGCGATCTTGGCAGCGCCTTGCGGGCTGAGCATCGCGGCGCGTTCGCTGCGCATTTCCCAAAGCTTCGCCAGCCGGCCCTGATTGCGCTTGCGCCGCGCGGTAACCCCGCGTTCTAGCCAATGCGCCTCGATCTTGAGCTTGGCATCAAGCTTATCGGCGGCGCGGGCTTCTTCGGCATAGACCGCCTCCATCCACGCTTCATAGCCGCCAAAGCCGATTTCCCGGCGGCGCAGCGCGCCTCGGTCGAGCCAGAGTGTCGCCTTGGTCAATCGTTCGAGAAAAGTGCGGTCGTGGCTGATCACCACAAAAGCGCCATTATAGCGCATCAGCCACGCCTCCAGCCATTCGATCGCGGCTAGATCGAGGTGGTTGGTCGGCTCATCGAGCAGCAGCAAATCGGGCTCTGAGGCCAGCGCACGCGCCAGTGCGGCGCGGCGGCGCTCTCCGCCCGATGCATTGAGCGCCGGACGCGACATATCGATCCCAAGCTGGCCGGCGATGGCCTCTACCTCATGGCGCGGCGGCGCATCGGCTCCCGATAACGCAAAGTCCATCAGTGTATCGAATCCGGTGAAGAACGGATCCTGCTCAAGCGTGACAATGCGCGTGCCCGGCTGGAGCGAGCGGGTGCCCTTGTCGGCATCGATCTGCCCGGCGAGCAGCTTCAGCAGTGTAGTTTTGCCCGCGCCATTGCGCCCGATCAGCGCGAGCCGATCACGCGGGGTAACGTGAAGGTCCAGATCGCGGAACAGCCAGCCGTTGCCCTGGAGCAGGCTCAGGCCTTCCCAGCTGAGGATCGGTGCAGTTGCCATAGTGTCGCGCGCTTAGCTGTCCGCCGCCGCGAGGTCCAGTGTCTCGGCGGGTCTTGCGTTGCTGGCTAAGGTAATGTCATACTTGCGCCATTCGGCGGCGCTTTCTGAACCGGCGCATTCGGCAACATTCACAACCTGTTCAAAGGTTCTCGTCTAAGCCGATGTTACACATGCGTTGGATCATCTCTCTTTTTGCCCTTGGCCTCTGCGTCAGCCTGGCTCCTGTTGCCGATGCGCAGCAGCGCGCCGATGAGCAAGGTTTGGCGCGCCGCGGTGTGCGCTCGGGCTATGTCCGTTCGCTGCGCGAGATCGAACAACGGGTGCTGCCATCGATGTCTGGCATGCAGTATCTTGGCCCTGAATATGATCCAATCGCGATGGCATACCGGCTCAAATTTATCCGGGATGGGCGCGTTGTGTTTATAGATGTTGATGCGCGCACTGGGCAAGTTCGCGGCGAATCACGCTGAGGATCATTGGTCGCCGTTCCTTGACCGTTCAGCTTCGCTAGACCATTGCATAGCGCAGCAATGAAGCGCGCCGGTGCGCGCAAAACATGGGGCAGTTTGGAATGCGCATCCTGATCGTCGAGGACGAACCAACCCTTGGCAAACAGCTAAAATCGACTCTTGAGCAAAATGGCTATGCCATCGACCTCGCCGTTAATGGCGAAGACGGGCATTATATGGGCTCAAGCGAAGAGTATGACGCGGTCGTGCTCGATCTTGGCCTGCCCGAGATTGACGGCCTAACGGTGCTGGGCATGTGGCGCAAGGAAGGCCGCAAGTTTCCAGTGCTGGTGCTCACCGCGCGCGATAGCTGGTCTGATAAGGTGGCTGGGCTTGATGCCGGTGCGGACGATTATCTGGCCAAGCCGTTTCAAACCGAAGAGCTGATCGCGCGTCTGCGCGCGCTGATCCGGCGCGCTTCGGGCAATTCCTCCTCCGAACTGACCGCGGGCGATGTGCGACTTGATACGCGCTCTGGCCGCGTGACGCTGGACGGCGAGCCGGTAAAGCTGACCGCGCAGGAGTATAAGCTGCTCTCATATTTGCTGCATCACAAAGGCAAAGTGGTAAGCCGCACCGAGCTGATCGAGCATATCTACGATCAGGATTTCGACCGCGATTCGAACACGATCGAAGTTTTCGTAACGCGCATCCGCAAAAAACTTGGCCCCGATGTGATCACAACGATCCGCGGGCTGGGCTATAGCCTTGATGATCCGGCCCTGCCCGGGCGCGGCTGAGCCATGCGGCGCACCCTGTGAGCAATGCGCCTATTCCTTCGCGCGATACGGTGATCCAGCAGGCACCAACCGCAACAACTGCCCCGCATACCGGTTCGCTCACGCGGCGCATGCTGCTGATCGCGTTGGCGTGGATCACAGTGCTGCTGCTGGGCGGCGGACTAGCACTTGATCGCACGCTGACCGGGCTGGTGACGCGCAGTTTCGATGAGCAACTGGGCTATATGCTCACCGCGATGGTCGCCTCGGCCGAACTTGGCCCGGATGGTGAGGTTTTCTTTAACCGGCCGCTGGGTGATCAGCGCTTTCTTGAGCCCAACAGCGGGCTGTATTGGCAGATTTCCGGCAAAGGCCACGACGATTTTCCATCGCGCTCGCTGTGGGATCGCACCCTTAAACTGAAGAACGACCACTTCGATTCCGGGCCGCACACCTATGATAGCCTGCAATTCAAGGGCGAGCGATTGCGGGTGATCGAGCGATCAGTCATTTTGCCAGCGAGCAAAACCCGTTGGCAGTTTTCTGTTGCGGCGAGTCGCACTGATCTGGATGGTCAGATACGGCGTATCCGCGCCATTCTGTTGTGGTCGTTTGTTGTGCTAGGCTTGGGCCTTGCCGTGATGGCTGCGCTCCAGACCTATTATGGAC
>JBBRXQ010000176.1:0-5530 GCA_038238515.1 Sphingomonadales bacterium
TCCGCCCGCAAGCGCCGAGGGCGATGCCTGCGGGATCGTGGTGTGCGGGATTGGCGAAGATCGGATCGCGCGGGTTCTGGCCGATGCTTCGGTGGAAAAGGCCAGCCCCGAACGATGGGCCAGAGCCGCTGCGGCAGCCGCACAGGCCTGGTCTGCGGATCGGGTGGTGGCCGAGGCGAACCAAGGCGGAGCAATGGTTGGCGCGGTGTTGCGCGCGGCCAATGCCGAGCTGCCCTTGCGCCTTGTCCACGCCACGCGGGGCAAAGTGGCGCGGGCCGAGCCGGTGGCGGCGCTCTATGAGGCCGGGCGCGTGCGCCATGCAGGATTGTTTGCACGGCTGGAGGACGAACTTTGCGGGCTGATGCCCGGAGGCACCTATCAAGGGCCGGGGCGATCTCCAGACCGGGCAGATGCCTGTGTTTGGGCATTGACCGAGCTGATGCTGGGCCGCGCGGTGGAGCCGCGGATTTGGAGCGGGGGTTGAGTTTGACGGACTGAGACCCCCGCCTGCGCGGGGGAGCGGCGGTGTTTGACCAAAAGAGGCCCCCGCCTGCGCGGGGGAGCACTTGAGAACCATTTTTTAAAGGAATTCGCATGTCGATTTTCCAGAGTTTGGCGGCGGCGTTCAAGGGCGAGGCGGTGACACCGCGCGCGCCGCTGGGGCGCAGCTTTATCTCGCCATGGGCTGAGGCGTTTGAATGGCGCGGCGGCGAGCAGCGCGGGCCGATGAATTATTCCGTGGCCATCCGCGACGCCTATTTACGCAATCCGGTGGCGCAGCGCGCGGTGCGGCTGGTGGCCGAGGGCGTGAGCGCCGCTCCGCTGGTGGCGGCTGATCCCGAGATCCTGCGGCTGGTGAACGCGACCAGCGCAGGGCAAGCGCTGCTTGAGACATTGGCGAGCCAGCTGCTGCTTCACGGCAATGGCTATGTGCAAGTGCTGCGCGATGCCGAGGACAATGTCGCCGAGCTCTTCGCACTGCGGCCCGAGCGCGTGACGGTGGTGCCTGATGCGAACGGCTGGCCCGCCGCGTACAGCTACCGGATCGGGGAGCGCGTGATGCGGATCGAGGCGTTAGACGAATTTGGCCGCGCCAATGTGATCCACATTAAGGGCTTTCATCCCGCCGACGATCTTTATGGCGCAGGCTGTCTTGAAGCGGCGGATGAGGCGGTGGCGATCCACAACGCGGCCGCGACCTGGAACAGATCGCTGCTGGAGAATGCGGCGCGGCCTTCAGGCGCGCTGGTGTATGATCCGGGCGAGCCGGGTGCGGCGCTGACACCGGATCAGTTTGACCGGATCAAAGCCGAACTCACGCAGGCCTATGCAGGACAAATTAACGCCGGGCGGCCAATGCTGCTGGAAGGCGGTCTTAAGTGGCAAGCGATGGCACTGAGCCCTGCGGATATGGACTTTGCCACGCTGAAGGCTGCTGCCGCGCGCGATATTGCACTGGCATTTGGCGTGCCACCGATGCTGCTCGGACTGCCGGGGGACAATACATATGCGAATTACCGCGAGGCGAACCGAGCCTTGTGGCGGCTGACGCTTTTGCCACTCACCGGTAAAATGCTGGCCGCCATCGCGGAAGGGCTGGCACCGTGGTTTCCTGAAGCAGGGCCCGGTGGTGGATTGGCGGTCGATCTCGACCGGGTGCCCGCGTTGGCCGAAGATCGCGAGCGGCTGTGGACGCAGGTTTCGGCTGCGGATTTCCTCTCACCCGCAGAAAAACGCCAGATGCTGGGCATAGCGGAGGCAGCGCAATGAACCGCGAGGATATGCTGGCGCGCCTTTTGGCGCAGGCCGCGACCGAAGGCTCTGAAATGATTACGCTGCGCGCGGTGGTCGAGGAAGCGAGCGATCTTGGCGCCGTGCGCGTGCTGGAACGCATGGGTCTTTCCGACAAGGGCGCGCACGAAGATTTGGCCGAGCTACGCGAATTGCTGCGAGCGTGGCGCGATGTGAAGGCCAGCGCATGGAAGGCCGCCGTCGGTTGGATCGTACGCGGCGTGCTGGCGCTGCTGCTGTTTGCGCTGGCGGTTCGGTTTGGTTCGCTTGAGGCGCTGCGATGAGCGCGGCGGGGAGCGCAAATTCCGGGCCGATCCGGTTTGCCGGATATGCCGCCGTGTTTGGCAAGCGCGACAGCGGCGGCGACACGATCGTACCAGGCGCGTTTGCCGCCAGTCTGGCCGCGCGCAAGGCGGCGGGTGCCAAGCTGCCACTCTATTGGCAGCACCGCCCCGACACCCGGATTGGCTGGATCGATGTGGCCGAGGAGGACCGCCACGGTTTGAGGGTTATCGCAACACTCACCGAGCCAGCCAGCGCTGCGGCCAAGGCTCTGATCGGCGGCGCCGTGAACGGGCTCTCGTTTGGATACCGCGTGCGCGATGGCGCGCGAATGGCCAGCGGACGCGAGCTGCGCGCGGTCGATCTGTTTGAGGTGAGCCTCGTGACCCGGCCGATGCAGCCGCTGGCGCGCGTTCACTATGTCGATGGCGAGGCTGGACGCCTTGCCGCGGCCAATTTCGCCTGAATCTATCCAAAAACTTCCGGCAACTGGCACGGTTGACGGCAGATATTTCCCCTACGAAAGGACGCCTATCATCATGGATATCGTAAACCCCGTAAGCGCGATTGAGACGAAAGCTGACGCGCCGGACGCATCGTTCGACGCATCGTTCGACATTGTGGCGCGCCAGGACGCCAATGCCGCCGCGCTCGAAGCACTGCGCGGCGAAGTTGCCGAAGTGAAAGGCCGCCTCGACAAGGTGAGCCGCAGCGCTGTGCGCCCGCTGATGGGCAGCGATATCGACCGGGCACCTGAGCTTAAGGGCTTTGTCGATGGTTATCTGCGCTATGGCCGCGAAAGCGAGTTGAAGTCGCTCTCGATCGGTTCGAACGCCGATGGCGGCTTTGCCGTGCCACGCGATATCGATACCACGATCTCATCGCGCATGGTTAAGATCAGCCCGATCCGCAGCATTGCCAATGTTGTGCAAACCAGCACAAGCGGCTTCCGGCGTCTGATTTCGATCGGCGGCACCGCATCTGGCTGGGTGAGCGAGACCGCCGCACGGCCCGATTCCGCCACCACCAAGCTGGCCGAAATCGTGCCGCCGATGGGCGAGCTTTACGCCAACCCTTCGGCCACGCAGGCCATGCTAAACGATGCGGCATTCAATGTTGAAGACTGGCTGGCGAGCGAGATTTCGATGGAGTTTGCCCGCGCAGAAGGCGCCGCTTTTGTAAGCGGCACGGGCACCAACCAGCCGCGCGGTTTTCTGGCTGGCCCAACCGGCGCACAGAACGATACGGCACGTGCCTTTGGCACATTGCAATTCATCGGCACCGGCAACGCCACCGGCTTTGACGCATCGCCGGAACTCAAGCTGATCGATCTGGTCTTTGCGGTGCGGGCTTCGCTGCGGCAGGGCGCGGTTTGGGTGATGAATTCATCCACGCTGGCCGCGGTGCGCAAGTTTAAGGCCGCCGATGGATCGTTTATGTGGCAGGCCGGGATCTCTGAAGGCCAGCCAAACCGGCTGCTCGGCTATCCAGTGATCGAAGCAGAGGACATGCCCGATATCGCCGCTTCAGCGTTCCCGATCGCTTTTGGCAATTTCAAGGCTGGGTACCTGATCACCGAGCGGAGCGCGACGACCATCTTGCGCGATCCATTCACCAACAAGCCCTATGTCCAGTTTTACGCGACCCGCCGGGTTGGCGGGCAGGTGCTGGACAGCGACGCGATCAAGCTCCTGCGCGTCTCGGTCTGATCGAATTGGGGCAGGCGCGCGGCAAATGCCCGCGCCTGCCTCGCGCTCGCAGCGGTTTGCCCCCCTTTTTCCGCTGCGGGCGCACCTTTTTCTCCTCATTAACAACCGGAGATTGCCATGAAGCGGGCAATAGTCGCGCCGCCTGCGCTTTCCCCGGCGGCGCTGAGCGAACTGAAAGCGTGGCTGGGCATAACCAGCACACGCGAAGACGCGGAACTTACCGCATTGCTCGGCGCAGCGCTGGAGCTCTGCGAGGGCTTTATCGGCGCTATGCCGCTGCAATCGGGTTGCGAAGAAATTCTAGCCGCGAGCGGTGACTGGCAAAGACTTGGCACCCGCCCGGTCCAAGCGATCTCGGGCATTTCGGAAATCGCGCTGAATGGTACGCGCACCGCGCTGGCCGCGAATGCGTATGAAGTCGACCTTGATACCGACGGTGGCGGGCTGGTGCGCCTGTTGGTGCCGCTTATCCAGAAACGGATTGTGGTGCGGTTTACAGCAGGTTTGGCAAGCGATTGGGCAGCTCTGCCCGAAGCCCTAAGCCATGGGATTCTGAGGCTAGCAGCTTCGCAGCACCGCTTTCGAGACGATCGGCAGGGCGGCGACAAGCAAATGGGCTTTCCGCCGGCGGCGGTCGCGGCGCTGTGGCGGCCATGGCGGCGGATGCGGTTGGCATGATTTCGGCCAGCACCGATTTTGCAAAGCTGCAGCAGCAGCTGACCGCCATGGCGCAGAAGCTGGCCGAAGCGCGCGCGGCTAAAGCCAAGCCTAGCCCGGACAGTTGGCGAACGGCTGGCGGACTGTGGCCACTATTTTAACAGGAGCTACCCATGGAACTTGCCTTTCGCGCAGTGTTGCTGGCCTGGCTGGTGGCGGATAGCACGCTGAATGCCGGACTGAACGCGATCGTTGAGGAAGCACCGCTGCGTAAAGCGCTGCCTTGGTTGGCGCTGACAGCCAGCGCGAGCATCGATTGGAGCAGCAAAAGCGGACCGGGCCGCGAGATCCGGGTTGCGCTGGAGCTCAATTATCGCGGCGATGATCCGTTGGCGCAAAGCACTCTGATCGGCGCGATCGAGCAGCGCGTAATGAATTTGCCATCAGATCAGAGCGCGGCTGGGTTTCAGATTGCCAGCCTGACGTTTTTGCGCGCGCGCTCAGAGCAACGCGGCGAGGCGCTGCGCGCGCTTGTGCTGGAATATCGGGCGCGGGTTGTGGCGGCTTAAAGTTGTGTTTGCCGGACTGAGGCCCCCGCTTTCGCGGGGGAGCGACGGCTGTTTTCGATTTTAGTTTTTAACCTAGGAGAAGCGATATGCCAGCTCAGAAGGGTAGTGCATTCCTATTGAAGATCAGCGACGGCGCGGCGACCCCGGCTTTCAATACGGTTGCCGGCCTGCGGACGACGCAGCTTTCGATCAATGGCGAGTTGGTGGTAATCACCAGCAAAGATTCGGGCGGCTGGCGCGAACTGCTGACCGGCGCGGGCACGCGTTCGGTTTCGGTGAGTGCGGCGGGCATATTCCTGGGCAGCTCTGCCGAGGGCCAGGTGCGCGGCAATGCGCTGGCTGGCACGATCGCGGATTATGAACTGTCGTTCGAAGGCGGCGAGAAGATGCGAGGCAAATTCCTCGTTCAGCGGCTGGATTATTCGGGCGATTTCAATGGTGAGCGCAATTACACGCTGACGCTGGAAAGCTCTGGCGCGGTGGCGCAAGTATGAGCGGTGCAGCCGAAAGTCAGACCGCCAA
>JBBRXQ010000177.1:0-5462 GCA_038238515.1 Sphingomonadales bacterium
CGATGATGATGTTCTTATGGAGACAGACGATTTTCTGTCCGTGTTCGAACGCGTGTTTGACGCAGAACCAGACGTTGGTGCGGTGACGATTAGCAAGCATGTTCGCGGGGAGACTGGCAAGCGCGTCGATCTGATCCCTCACACGAGCAAGAATGTGGATTTATCCGCCACCTTTCTGACGTTTCGTTTCGTCGGTGGGTGCGTCGGTTTCCGCAGGGAAGCGCTGCGCGAGGTCGGCGGTTTTCTGCCCGACTTTTTCTATGGGATGGAGGAAATCGAACTTTCGTATCGGTTGATCGATGCCGGGTGGAAAATCCGCTATTCCCCAGATGTGCGGATCGAGGAATTGGAGCATCCTGCGGGGCGCAAACCCACACGCGAGAGCCAAACCGACCGGCTCACCAACAAGTACATCATTAGTTGGCTGCACATGCCCTTCCCCCATATTCTAGCAAATTATGCCTTCTTCACGCCTTACATCGCCTATCGCGTGCGCGGGCAGATCAAGATCGGCTCCGCTATCGCGCAGTTTGCCCGCTGGCTTGGGCGAACCAACCGGCCGCTGCGCAAGCCACTTTCACGCCAAGCGCAGAACTACATCAAGGCGTGCGGCGGCGCGCTTTGGCGAAGAACGACATCCTAACCACTCGCCTCCCCGCGATCGATGCAGTGGGATACAATCGTCCCGATGCGCTTTTGCGGCTGCTGACGTCGCTGGCGGCAGGAGAGTATCCTGCGGGTGTGCCGCTGGTGATCAGCCTTGATCATTCAGGAAACGAAGCGCCCGGCGCTGTGGCTGATGCGTTTGTATGGCCGCACGGACCGAAGCGTATCATCCGCCATCAATCCAATCTGGGTCTGCGCGAACATATCCTGAGCTGCGGCGATCTGACCCGTGAGTATGGCACGATTGTCCTGTTCGAGGATGATATCGTCGCTTCACCGCATCACTATGCTTATGTGCTGCAAGCCATCGAACGCTATGGGCACGACGAGCGAGTGGCCGGTTTCGGCCTGTATGGTTATCGCATCAACGAATTCAACAACATGGATTTCGAACCTGTCGATGACGGCAGCGATGTCTACTTTCTGCAAGTTGCCGCTTCGTGGGGGCAAGCCTGGACAGCCGCACAATGGCAGCTTTTCCGAGGTTGGTATGCCAAACATGGCAGCGAACCGATCGTCGTGGCCGATCATGTGCCGCGCCAGCTCGAGGCATGGCGATCAAACAGCTGGAAACGGTTCTTTATCAAATATCTGACGGCGACTGGACGAACGTTCTTGTTTCCGCGAACCGCGCTTTCGACCAATACCGCGCGCTCTGGCACCAACACCAAGCGCGAGGTAAGCATTTATCAAACCGTGCTTGACCAGCACGCCCGCGTCTGGCGCATGCCGCCGTTGGAGGGGTCGCGCGCGCGCTACGACGTATTTTACGAGCCAGACCCGGCAATACTTCATGCGCTTTGTCCAGACCTTGCCGGCATGGATTTTGACGTCGATCTCTATGGAACTAAACCCCCAGCGGCGCTGACGCGGCCCTATCTGCTGTCGTCGCGCCCGGCGTGCGGCGCACCGCAGTTTGGCTTGCTTAGCGGAGCGCCGCCGGTCGCATCAATCGCGCAAAGTACGCCGGGAGAATTTTTTACGTTTGCCCGGCGCGAACTGTTTGGCCCGATGACGACCGCGCGGCGGATGCAGCTGATCCGCGCAACGCAGATCGGTCGTCCGTTGAACAACTTGATGTTTCAGATGCTCAAGCCGCTCCAAACAAGCCTGTTTATCCGCAAGGGACGGCGCGCTGTTAGGATGGCGGATGGCTGACGCGCTTTCAACTCCGCCTGCTCAAATCGAATTTGGCCAAAACGAGCTGGCAGCGGCGCTGGCCAAAGTGGCCGAAGGCAATACGACAACGGTTTTGCGCCGGCGCGGCGCCCATGTTTCGCGCTTCATGACAAGCTTTGTCGAGGCCGTGCTCGCAGAGATCGGTAACGATCGCCGCGTGGCTGGGATATCTCTCGCCGCCCCACGCCTGCGGACAGCGACGGTGATGCCGTTCGTGCCCATCGAGGATAGCTTTGATGCGATCTTTCTTCAGATTGTGCCGCTGGTCGCACTTGTAATGACGCCCACGCAGGCCGCAGCGGCAAAAGCGGGATTGGAGAAGCATGGCGGCAATCTGGCCAAGTGGCTCGCCGCATCAAAGCGCTACCTTGTAACACCGCGAACCGCGCTTGCTCACGATGGATTGGGGACTGCCGAACAGCAGCGCATGTTTCCAATCGGGCAGCGCGAATGGCGGATTGGCCCGCCAGACAACAGCTTGGCGTTGTATGATGCTCGGCTCGAACTTGCGGCCGAAGCAGCGCAGCGTCTGGCACCGCCGCTCGCAGACTTTGCCTTTATCGTTGATCTATGGGGACAGCGACAGCCTGAGGAAATCGTTGGCGATTACCTTTTGTCGGCACGCCCATGCCGAAGGCCGGTGATCCAATTCGCGCTAGACTTCATCCCGCCAGAGGCGAACCTAGTTGCCCCTAGCAAGCAGGGTTTTTTTACGCTGGGCAAAGCCAACGATTTTGAACCGATGGAGCGAAGCCGCCGCGAACGGCTGTTTCGCCACGCGACGCGTTATAATGCCTTGGACGATTATGCTGCCCAGCTTTTGGGGCCAATGTTTGGGCCGCTCCGGCGGCTGACTCACAGGATAGCGCGGTGATGGCACCAAACCGCGAACGACCGACCGTGCTCATGATCTGGACCCGCCCAATCGACGGCCAGCGCATGGCAGGGCGGCTGCGCGTCGCGATCGCGGTGAGGGAAGCATTTCGCGGGGCGGCGGCGGTGCGCGAGCATGTGATGGAGCCCGCGATCACCGAGAAGCGCCTCTTGCCGATGCTGGCTGCCTTATGGGCTTGGAGCCGCAGCTGGCTTTTGGGCCCACTGCTACCTTTGCAATGTGCAATTTATTCGGGACGCGGCGAGATCGAGCGGGCCATCGCCGCCGTCGGGCCAGAGATCGACACTATCTATCTCGATGGAGTGCGCACTTTTGCGCTGCTGCGCGAACTGAGGAAGAAATTTCCAGATCGGCGGGTTATCGTCGATATGGACGATCTGATGTCGCGCCGCTTGAAATTGCTGCGGCAAGATGGCCATCCGCTTTCGAGCGGACACCTGATGATGCGGTTGCCCCCAGTCTTGCGGGCATTGTCGATGGGCGTCATGAGCCGGCTGATCGTGCGGTATGAAGCGTGGACGCTTCCGGCGGTGGAGGCGGCGATCACCCACCTTGCCGATGTGGTCGTACTGCTTTCAAGCGAAGACATGCGCGCGTTGGACGGAACGGGCCCGGCGCGGCGCGAGACGATTATGCCTGGAATTGGACAAATCGCAAAAAGACCTGCTCTGAAGCCGGGCGCGTTGCGGTTTATTTTTATCGGCACCGATGCCTTAACTCAAAATCGCTTGTCGATCGACTATCTGCTCGCGCTATGGCGCATTCAAGCCATTGAGCATGAGCTGGTCATATTTGGCGCACAAACGCGGGTTCTGCCACTGCCGAGGGGCGTATCGACCCGCGGATATGTCAAAGATCTTTCAGATATATATAACGGCTCCAGTGTGTTGGTTTCGCCGTCGTTTCTTCGCGGCGGGATCAAGACCAAGGTTCTCGAAGCTTTCGCGCACGGCGCGCCAGTGATCGGCAACGCCGCCACTTTCGAGGCAATGCCGCTTGATGACTATCCCATGCGGTTAGATAACGAACACCAGTTGCTCGAAGTTCTGCGTAATCCGGAGACTCATCGTGCGGCCTTAGAACAGTCTGCACGGATAGGGGCAGCATACCTCGCCGATGTGCATGCTACGGGGAAATTTACCCGGGCCTGGGTACAGACGCTTGAAATGCGCGCGAATGCTGAACCCCTTGGCGCGCGCGGTGAAAATTGGGTTTGTACTTCGGAGGCTCGGGTATGAGGCTGGTTTACTTTGCTGGATCGCTCATGTTGTGCGCTTGCGCATCAGCCAAGGACGCCAGCCACAGCCACCCCCTCGATCGCTCGGTACTCGCGCTCACCTTTGAAGAGACTTTCGCCGTCTCCCCCAGTTTCTATAACTCGGCCAACGCAGGCTCTGGCAGGTGGAAGACGAACTTTGCTTTCGGGATCCAAGACCCCTCCTCCAAGCTCGCTTGGCAAACCCGAACACTGCGACCCAATGCCGAACTGCAATACTATGGCGATCCGACCGCCGGAACGGGCTCAGTGGAATGGAAGCCAGGCAGCTTGGCGCTGATCGCGCAGTCCAATCCCTACCAGGCCGACCCGCGCACCAACGCGATGCCGTATCTTTCGGCGTTAATCACCACGCAGAAATCGTTTCAGCAACGCTACGGCTATTTCGAGGCGCGTATCACCATGCCAGTTGGCAAAGGTTTGTGGCCTGCGTTCTGGCTGCTCCCGGCGTACAAGATACTGAAAGATCCGTCGCAACCGCAGCCGCAGCAAGAGATCGATGTTATGGAAAACATCGGCAAGAATGGCGAATATTACGCCACAGTCCACCACGCTATCGGCACACCAACACAGCACGACGGCGAGCGGATAGAGATCGACCGGGTTGATAAACCGCATGATTATGGAGTGCTGCTAACATCCAAATGGATTGTTTGGTATCTTGACCGGCACGAAGTGCGCCGCCGCGCCAACACTGATTTCCACGATAAAGCTTATATGTTGCTCAACCTTGCCGTTGGCGGCCAATGGCCGGGATCGCCCGACGCGGCGACACCCTTTCCGGCGCGTATGACCGTTCAGCGGGTGCGCGCCTACGCGCTCAAACCCGGATATACCGAGCCATGACGGCCGGGACCCTTGAAGCAGCAAGCCAGCCGAAAGTGGTGCGGAAAAGCGAGCCAGCAACCCGCCACATACCGGAGCTGCAATCGATCAGGGGCCTTGCGGCGCTGGTTGTCGCGTTTGCGCACCCTTTGTCATTCTATGCGCCGCCACAATGGTATCTGCCGGTGTGGTCCATCGTCAATTCGCAGGCTGCAGTCACGATCTTCTTCGTTCTCAGCGGGTTTGTATTGACCCTTTCACTAACCTCACGGCCGATCAATGGCCGGACAATTGCGTTCTATTATGTGAAGCGCATGTTCCGGATTTACCCAGCTCTATGGTTCATGAGCATTGCCGCGCTGCTCTATGTCAGCCTGTTGCATTATCGCTTCCCCGATCCCTATGCCGCCGCGTGGTTTCTGGAACGGTTTCAAGCCGATCGTTTCTCCCCGCTCCACATCGGTGCATCCTTTTTTGGCATGCTGGCCTATCTTAGCCCGCCCGTTTGGACGATTTTCATCGAGATATTGGCGTCACTTTTCCTACCCGTAGCCGCGTGGCTTTTGATTCGTAGGGTATGGGGTTTTGTAGCGTTGTTTGGTATGCTGGCTGCGCTCGGCA